>JBOHHD010000711.1:0-4073 GCA_050700515.1 Pseudonocardiaceae bacterium | reverse complement strand
TGGCTCTCGGTGCGGCATCGCGGCCTGATCAGCCGGGTCATCGAGCGCAGCACCTACCTCGGCAACTCGCTGCCCGGCATCGTGGTGGCGCTGGCCTTGATCACCGTGTCGATCCGGTTCCTGCCTGTCGCCTATCAGAGCACCGGGTTGCTGCTGGTTTCCTATGCGATCTTGTTCATGCCGCTGTCGATGGTCAACATTCGGGCGACGCTGGTCCAGATCCCGCCCACGTTCGATGACGTGGCCCGCAGCCTCGGGGCCCGCCCGGTCGCGGTGCTCTGCCGGATCACGCTGCCGCTGATGACCCGGGGGCTCGGTGCGGGTGCCGCCTTGGTCTTCCTCGCCGTGGTCACCGAGCTCACTGCCACCCTGTTGCTCGCCCCGATCGGAACCGAGACGCTGGCCACTCGGTTCTGGGCCAACGCGGCGAGCCTCGCCTACGGCGCAGCGGCCCCCTATGCCGTGTTGATGGTCATGATCTCGGCACCGGCGGCGTATCTATTGAACCGCCAGAGCAACCAACGGCAGGGCAGGACCGAGCGGAAGCGGGCGATGTGATGGTCGAAGACGCGCAGCCGCCCCCGGTCGCCGGGACGTGGCCGGCTCACCTCGCCACGATCGGGGCCGTCCGGTTCGCCCGCCGGAGCCAGCACTTCGAGCAGTCCGTCGCCTTCTACCGGGACCTGGTCGGCCTGCCGGTTCGGGAGGTCTTCCGCGCCAGCTACGGAACCGACGGTGTCATCTTCGGCCTTCCCGGCGCCTCGGTCACGCTGGAAATCGTGCGATCCGAGGATCCCGTTCCCGTCGATGCGCATGAGCAGCTGTGCCTCTACTTCCCCGACCGACATGCGCGAGACGATGCCCGGCAGCGACTGTCGGCGGCCGGCCTCCAGCCGGTGCCCTCCCACCCTTACTGGGCGGCGACCGGCGCGGTGACCTACCACGACCCCGACGGCCGGGAAGTCGTCTTCGCCCCGTTCGTCTACGGGCACAACGAGCCCAGCGCCGGCAGTCTGGTAGGCGAGCATGACTTCCCGTCCGACCACTGACGCTGCCCCACCGCCGAGAGCCCCCAGCTGTTACGTCGTGCCCTGCGGTGTCCCGAATCAGTCTGGCTCGGTCGCGGATCTGGCGCCCTGCTCACGCACCCACCGCACCAGCTCGTCGGCGCCTTCGCGTCTCGCGGCATCCAGCGGCGTCACGTTCTCCCACGGCGGTATCCAGTTCAGGTCGGCGCCCTGGCCGAGGAGGTACTCCGCACACCGCTGCCGGCCGCCGTGGCACGCGCCCCACAGGGCGTGGGTGATCTCGGGCGGATCGGGCGGGATCGCGGCGGTGCAGTAAGCCTCGACGCGGTCGGACAGACCGAGTGTCGCGGCGTCGACGAGCGTGGTCCGGGCACCGCGCTCGACCAGCCGGTGCGCGACCTTCCAGTTCTTGAACCCCCGCGCGTCCGCCAGCGGGGGACCGCCACCGAGGACCGCACCCGGGGCCTCGATGTCGGCCCCGGCGTCGAGCAGCGCGTCGAGTACCTCGATGTCGTCGGTGCTGGCCGCCCAGTGCAGCGGTGTCTCGTCGTGCGGTCCGCGGAACCGGGCGTTGACGTCGGCGCCGGCCTCGACCAAGGCGGTGACGGTTGCCGCGCCGCGGGGGAAATGACCCGGCCAATCGGTCACGACATGCAGCAGTGTGCGCGACATCCCCGCCGAATCGTCGTCGCCCAGTCTCGCCGTCGCCAGCCCGGGATTCTCGGTCAACAGCCGCCGCAGTGTCGCCAGGTCACCAGTACGGATGGCGGTGACCACCGCTACCGCGACGGGATCTTCGGTGCTGATGGTGGACATCGGCAGACCTCCTATTACGGTGCCGGTTACTGGACACCACGACCACGTAGCCTGACGTGTGCACCCGCACCGAGGGGTACCCGCCCCGGGGTGAGGGCTTCGGGGGCATCAGCAAGGGTCTAACTCGATGAATGAATGTGGTGCCTGATGGATATCGAGGGTGAGGCGCGGTCGATCGGCCGCCGGATCAGGCGGATCCGAGACTGGCGCGGGTTGACGCTGAAGGTGGTCGCCGACTTCGCCGGGATCTCCGAGAGTTATCTGTCGCGGATCGAACGCGGCGAGCGGCCCCTGGAGCGCAGGTCGCGCGTTGAGGCGATCGCCGCCGCTCTCCGGGTCGCGCCGGCCGAGATCACTGGTCAGCCTTATCCGCCGTCGAACGAGAATGAGGCGGTGGGGCATGCGGCCGCGCAGGAGCTTCGCGCGGTACTTCGGGATATCGAGATAGGTGAGCAGCCACTGACCGAGACGGCACCGCGACCCTTGGCCACGCTGCGATCCGAAACTGCCGCAGTGAACGCCGCCTGCGCTGCCTGCGATTACGCTGTTCTCGGCCAGACGGTGCCGACCCTGATCGGCGAGTTGCACACGCTCATCGAAGTCCACGGCAGCACCGAGGTCCGGTGGCTGCTGGCCGACGTGCTGCATGCGGCGTTCTATCTGAGTAAGGATCTCGGACACGGCGATCTGGCGTGGATGGTGTCCGGACACCTGCACGCCACGGCCGAAGCTCTCGGTGAACCGGCGTGGGCCGCGGTGGCGGACTTCGTGCGCTCGCATGCGACGGTCGGTAGTAAGGCGCGTGAGCGCGGACTGCGGCTCGCCGAGCGCCGCGCCGAACTGGTGGAGCCTGATGACGGGCCCGCTGGACAGATTTACGGCATGTTGCACCTCTCTGCCGCGTTCCAGTCCGCGGTGACCGGACGGGATGAGAATGCCCGTGCGCACCTCACCGAGGCCAGCGAGACCGCTGTCCGTACCGGCGATGGCACCTTCGCCGGACTGAATTTCGGACCCTGCAACGTGGGGATCTGGCGGGTTGCCCTCGCGCTGGAACTCGGTGAGCCGGGCCGGGTGCCGGAGTTGGCTCGTGAGGTCGACGTGACCGCCATTCCCTCCGCTGGGCGCCAGGCCACTTTCTACGGCGATGTGGGCCGCGGACTGGCTGCTCTGCGTGGTCGGGAGGCGCAGGCCGTTGAGGCGCTGGCCCGCGCTGAAGCCCTCGCGCCGGAACGCATCCGCACGAACCCGTTTGTCCGAGATACGGTGGGTAATCTGCTGCGCCGAAAGCAGTCAGGCCCTGTGGGTCGGGAGCTTCGCGGAATCGCCTACCGCATGGGTATCGGATTCACCAGGCCAATCGGGTGAGCTTGCCATCCTGGCAAGAATTCTTCTCACTAATTTATCATGCTTCGTGCTGTCGATCATTTGAATGTCTCTACAGTAGACGGGGGAAGCGCAATCCTTTGATCGACAATGGTATCCCCCTCGATGGCCGCACACCGCATGCCTTCGGTTCGCCGTTGCAGCCGTTGTCCTACCGCAATCAGCCGCTGCGCAAAATGTTGCTGTTCGGCCACACTTGCCCTGCTTTTCATAATCTGCAAGACTCATGACGGCATGTCAGTGTTCAGTTAAGCTAACTCCGCCAGGAGCGCTCTATCTTCCGAAAGCATGCTACTCCATTGTTCCTTCTTGCGTATCCCAAATTGCAGCGCGCAGGTCATCGATGTGGCCGAATCCCCACACGTCTGCATGTCTCGTCCCAACACTGCTGGCAGGTGGGCCAGAGCCACTCCATATCCCCGTCAGCCCCCCGGGGATGGATTTCAGCACACAGGCACCGCATCGGTGAGCCTAAGGGGACATTACGGTCTCGCCGATCAATGGCGTGCCGTTGCCCGGCAAGCGGGAACCACGCATACAGCCGAGGCTTTGGGTACGGTGAAGGGACACCCGACAACGGCGACACCTCCACATGTCGAATCGGTTCGAAACCTGATACATGGGCAGTGTCCCTAGGGAAGGAAAGCCCAACCTTGACCGAAGCCCGTACTTAGACGGAGCTATAAGTAAGCACGCCTCGAACCGGCGGGCTTATGGCACACAATCGCGTGTCACCGGCTTCGAACCGTTGCCGTGCCTATTGCCAAGCTCGGCTGCGGGAGACCCGAATGCTTGTTCAAGGCCCTGCCGCAGCAGTCCGGCATCCTCGGCGATGACCAGGGC
>JBOHHD010000710.1:0-1693 GCA_050700515.1 Pseudonocardiaceae bacterium | reverse complement strand
CCCGAGGACGACGGGGCATCGCCGAGCCGGTCGAACGCGGTATCCAGGGCACGGCGGCATTCGGCGACCGAGCGGTCGTGCGCATGCGCCACGGCCGCGCGCAGGTCGAGCATCGTGGCGATCCGGGGGCTGGCGCCGGGGTAGCCGGCCCGGGCGGTCTCGGCGAGGGTGACCGACTCGCGGATCTGGCCGAGGTCCTCGGCCTGCTCGGACATGAACCGCACCACGTTGGCACCCAGCGCCCGATCCCCCGCGGTGTGCGCGGCATGCAGTGCGGCGATCCAGTACCGCTGGGCCTGCGGCTGATGCCCACCTTCCAACGCGCACCACCCGGCCAGGCGCATCGCTTCCCCGGTGGTGGCGTACAGCCGCTGCCCGACCGGGTCGGGGTAGCTGCGCTGCTCCAGCAGGCTCAGCACGTTGCGGAGATGGTCGCGAACCGCGGGCAGCTGCGCCCCGCCGCCGAGCTGGTCGTCCATCCGCCGCAGGTGTGCCGTGATGCCGTCCAGGTGATCGACGACCGCCATCGGCAGCGGCGAACCCGACGAGCTGGCCGCGGCGGTCTCCGGTCGGGCCAGTAGCCACTCGGGGGCAGGCGCGGACGCCGCAGATCCCAGCAGGGTGAGGAAGATCCGCCGTTCCATACCCCCAGAATGGGTGACGACCCGGGCCGCCTGCAAGCTCCCGGCGGCGGTCCAGGGCAATACCAGCCCGCTGATCGCTGAAACGGCCTCCACAGCGTCGTCGTCCCAGCCCAGATCGGCCGACGTGACAAGACGCCCCAGCTCGTCGGTGACCAGTGCCGTTGCCAGCGCGGGCCATGGGGAACGAGGCCGAGAGCCCCGCAACCAGCCATAGGAGGTCTTGAGGTGTAGCCGCTCGACGCGCCCGTGTAGGGCGGCGAAGGTGTTGAGCCGTCGGGCCAAAGCCTCGGGCTTCCAGCCCAACTCGGCAAGCACGGCGTCCAGCGGGCTGGCGCTCGGCAGGTCGGTCATCGGCACGTCCATGGTCTCAAGTGGATGGTGATGGAGCGATAGCGCACCGTATCCCCGTGATCGGCTTAGCGGAGCCACAACGAGGCGGATCGGCACCACCAACACCCAAACGCACCCAGCGCACCAGGCATGAGCGTCTCGTCGGTGCCTCTGGTGTCTGAAAACTAACTGGGGTGATTCTTACGTGCTGATCGCCGAACGACCGCAAAGCGCACGCTATGGTTCGCCACCCCACAACCGCACCGTCCCGTCTCCGCTGGCGCTGGCCAGCAGGCGCCCATCCGGGCTAAACGCCATCGCCCACAACCCAGCGGTGTAGCCGGCGAGGGGCTGCCCGACCGGCTGGCCGGTGACCGGATCCCACAACCGCACCGTCTTATCACCGCTGGCGCTGGCCAGAAGGCGCCCATCCGGGCTAAACACCACCGCCCCTACCCATTTGGTGTGGCCGGTGAGGGGCTGCCCGACCGGCTGGCCGGTGACCGGATCCCATAACCGCACCGTCCCATCTTTGCCAGCGCTGGCCAGCAGACGCCCATCCGGGCTAAACACCACCGCCCGCACCGCATCGGTGTGGCCGTTGAAGGGCTGCCCCACCGGCTGGCCGGTGACCGGATCCCACAACCGCACCGTCCCATCTTTGCCAGCGCTGGCCAGCAGACGCCCATCCGGGCTAAACACCACCGCCCGCACCGCAT
>JBOHHD010000709.1:0-2218 GCA_050700515.1 Pseudonocardiaceae bacterium | reverse complement strand
CCCTAGAGGGGCTCGCTTGAGCCGCTGGCTGTGCTGCGCCAGCCACGGTCACTCCCATCTCAGAGCTACCTCGGCTGCGATCGGTCGCAGACAAGGCTTGCGGCTGGCGGTTGGTGTGCGGCATCCTTAAGCGGCCAAAGCCCCGTAGGCTGCGGAAGTGAGCCCGGTCCACGTCCGGACGGACGGCGGCCGGGCTTCGCGCTGCTTACAGCTAGTCACAGTCGACGACCGCGTTGATGGCGCAGGCAACGCGACGGCGTCAGTCGCCTCCGGCGCCATAGCACCAGCCGAGCGCGTCGGGAATCCACAGTAAGGGCTCTTGGGTGCTTTCCAGGTGCTCGTAGACCACGCCGCCGAGCCTCGGCTGCGATCCCAGTGTGGCTCGTAGCGTGCGGACGTCGAGTACGTCTCGATCTTCGCGTCCTTCGAGGACCAGCCGATGAGCCCGGTTAGCGGTCAGATCGCGTGCCAGTCGGCGCAGGCACCGCTGCCGCGCGGCTTCGTCGCCGTCATGGCACCAAGCGGAATAGACCGTGACTGTGGCGCCGACGGCCACGATCCGATCCGCAAGCTGGCGGCGACGCTGAGGCTTTTCCTTCTTGAAGTGACGTTCGCGTTGTCCGGGTAGCAGGAGCGCTCGCAGCTCCTTGCGCAGCCTTGTCAGGTCAGAGGGGTCGACCAGGGCAGCCGAGACCAGAGAGCGCCGGCCACGGACCGACTCGTCGACGAAGGCGTGCGTGCTCACTGCGGAATCGTGACCCGGCGGTCTGACATGATCGCCTCGGCGGCTGATCGCCGATCACCCATCCGTGTCGGTGAGTGGCATGCTGTGCATCGTGGGGCAGCCGCGCCGGGTTTTCTTGAGCCATACCTCCGAGCTGCGTCGATTGCCCTTTGGCGGGTCTTTCGTGGATGCGGCTGAGCGGGCGGTGCTGCGGGTCGGTGACGCGGTCACCAATATGGCCTACTTCGCCGCCCGGGACGAGCAGCCCAGCGACGTGTGCTGCGAGGCGGTGCGGGCCGCTGATGTATATGTCGCGGTGGTCGGTTTCCGGTACGGCTCGCCGGTCCGGGACCGTCCGGAGCTGTCCTACACCGAGTTGGAGTTCGAGGCCGCCGGTGAGGCGGGCCTGCCCCGGCTGGTGTTCCTGCTCGACGACAAGACCTCGGGGGACGGGGAGCTGTCCCTGGATCCGGAACACGGCCGGCGGCAGGCGGCGTTTCGCGACCGGCTGTGCGACACCGTGACGGTGGTGACGATCACCAGTCCGGAGCGGCTGGAGACAGCGGTGTATCAGGCGTTGGTCGAGCTGCCGCGAGCCGAGTCGCAGCGGGCACCGGTCGGCCGGGTCTGGAACGTGCCCGCCCGCAGTGTCCAGTTCACCGGCCGGGTCGAGTTACTCGCCGAGCTGCGCCGTTCGCTGCTCGCCGGGGGCGCGACGGTGGCCCGCGCGTTGCACGGGATGGGTGGGATCGGCAAGACCGCCCTGGCCATCGAATACACCCATCGCCACGGCGAGGACTACGACGTGGTGTGGTGGGTGCCCGCCGAGGAACCCGCGCTCATCCCGAACCGCCTGGCTGAGCTGGCCCGGGCGCTGGACCTCGCCACCGAGCGGGACCCTGTCACGTCCGCGGTGTCGCGGCTGCTCGGCGCCTTGCGGGAGCGGGACCGGTGGCTGCTGATCTACGACAACGCCGAGGATCCGCAGCTGCTGGCACCGTACCTGCCCGGCGGGGCGGGGCAGGTGCTCATCACCTCCCGTAACCCACGGTGGGGCGAGCTGGCCACCCTGGTGCTGGTCGATCTTTTCGACCCCGACGAATCCGTCAGCCTGCTGGTGCGGCGGGTACCGCAGCTATTGGCACGGGACGCGGTTCGGATCGCCGAAGCGCTGGACAATCTGCCGCTGGCGGTGGCCCAGGCCGCCGCCCACTTGGACGAGACCGGCCTGTCCGCCGACGCCTACCTGCGCTTGCTGGACACCAGGGCCGCCGAGCTGCTGGCCGACGAAGCGCCCACGGGGTATCCGGCGTCCCTGGCCGCCAGCTGGCAGGTGGCCTTCGACCGGCTCGCCGCCGACGACCCCGCCGCGTTGCACCTGCTCACTCTGTGTGCCCACCTTGCTCCCGAACCCATCCCCTTCACCCTGTTCACCGCACATGCGCAGGCGCTGCCCGCCGCGCTCGCCACCGTAGCCGGTGATCCGCTGGCGTT
>JBOHHD010000708.1:0-5294 GCA_050700515.1 Pseudonocardiaceae bacterium | reverse complement strand
CTCCGGTGTTCCCCTCGGCTCGCCGCCGCCAAGGAGCATATGCGGTGGGCGGGCAGGGCAGCGTGGAGTTGGGCAGCCCGCTGCCGGCCGTGGTACAGGCATGGGCGACGAGTCTTGCCGCTCAGCGCGTCATCGACTGGGGTGGAACAGCGTTTCACATCCAACGCGCGCAGGTGGTGGAACCGCCGTCGTTCGCCTCCGGCTATGCCCGCTTGCGCACCACGACTCCGGTGGTGATGAAGGGCTCCGGCCGCAACGAGGAAGGTCGGCGGGTGACCCGGCAGGCATGGTTGCTGCCCACCGACTCCGAGTTCCCGGTGTATCTCACCGGAAATTTGCGGCGGAAGGCCGAGACATTGGGCCTGGACCCGGAAGTGACGCTGGAACGCATCACCTGGATCGGGACGAAGCGCTCATTCGCGGTGAGTAATGGGCTGAAGACGGGCGCGGCCGTCGAGGTGGAACTGCGCGGCGCCCCGGAGACACTGCAAGCCATGTGGTCGTGGGGCCTCGGGCAGTCCAACTCCGCCGGTTTCGGCTGGGTATCCGCGTGACTGTATCCGTCGACACCACCGACACGCAGCGCACGGTGGTGCTGACCCCGCATCCGTTGCAGCGGGTCGGTGCCTTCGCCCTCGCCGAACTCGTGGAAGTAGATCATCCCGATCAGCTCAAGCCGGCGGAGTTCGACGAGGCGACTCGCGTGATGACCGAGCACCTGCTGGGTACTGCGGACGTGGCAGACGCCAAGGAGCTGGGCGGCTTCTGGCTGGGGGCGAGTTATCTGCTCTGGCCCAATGCTTCGGGTTTGAACACGACCAACCGGAAGAAGCTGTCACCCCCGCAACGGCGGGAACTCATGACCCGGTGGCGAGCGCTTCCGGACCGGTCCCGCTGGCCGGGGGTTCCCTGCTCGTTGTGCGGTCGGCCGGCCTGCGGTTACTACGGCAAGGTCGATGTTCCACTCGGCGCCAGCACGGCGTACCGCAACACCACACCACCCGATCATGCCGGGCTGGCCTTGTGTTTCGCCTGCCTGAACAGCCTTTATGCGCTGCCCTACGGCTGTCAGATCGGTGGCGGGCGCGCCGCGGCCCTGCACAGTTGGGACGAGAAATTCCTGCAACGATTCGTGCGCATCCAGGTGCGTCGGACCCTCCAGCGGGCGGAACTGGGAGCGGGAACTGCCAAGCCGCCGCCGTACTGGCGGGAGGCCACCGCCCTGCGGGACCTACGCAGCTATTCGCACCGGCTGATTGCAGGTGTGCAGCTCATCGTCTTCAGCAACAGCAACAAGGAGCAGGTGCTCGACGAGCATGCGATGGACCAACCGCTGGCCGAATGGCTGCGCAGCACGGCACACAACCGGCAGCGGCGCTTCGGCTACAGGTATCTGGTCCGCGCGCACCGGACCAAAGATATTTCCGGAAATGCCTTGCTCGCCCGTATCGCGTTTCACGAACCGCGCCAGGTGCTCACCCGAGCCGTCCACTTCCTGCGCAGGGTGTCGGCCGAGTCCTCAGTCGTACCCGGTGAGGTGCCGCACCTGGTTTCCCTGTGTTTCTCCTACGCCATCGAGGTACTGCAGGTGAATGACAAGGACATAGCCCGAATCCAGAAGCTCGCCGAGCATATCGCCGAGGCATTGGAGCCGCACCGGGAACGTGGCGCGCTCAAGGGGTATGAAAGTGCACACCGGGATACTCGCAGGTTGCAGGATTGGCTGCGGAAATGGGCGGTGCACTGGGCGCTACTGCCACCCAAAGATCAAAAAGTGCCACCCGAAGAGCAACAAGGTCCGTTCGTCACCTCCGAGCAGTGGCGGCTGCTCTTCGACTCGGACGGCCGGAGCTGGCTGCACCGGGACCTGCTGTTCATCGCGGTGCTCGAACAGCTCAACCAACGTGGGTGGCGGGCCGATGACGTCAAGTCCCGCGACGACCTTGACGACCCCACCGCCGACGACCCCAATGCTAATGCTGAGGAGAACCAGTGACCTATCTGGTCGGCAAGATCGCTCTCGACATCACTGCGGGCGCACCCAACAATGGGCGCGGCGAGAACAACGTCGCCATGGTCAAACAGCTGCGGATCAACCGCGAGACCCACCCCTACGTGTCGGCCCAGGCGTTCCGGCGCTGGCTGCGCGATTCGCTACCGGCGGACGAGCCCCGCTCGGGAGTGACCCGTTCCGGCGGCAAGAGCTCCAGTAGCGGCAAGCTTCAGCAGGCATACACCGAGGGCCGCCCGGACCGTTACCTGGATGATGACATCTTCGGCTACATGGTCGCCATAAAGGACGCCAACTACCAGCGCGACACCGTACTGGCCACCGGAACGCTCGTGGCAGTGGCACCGCAGCGGCCGATCAGGGACTTCGGCACCATGAGTCGCGGTTTCAACGCGAACGAGAACCCGGTGCTCCACGAGCACGAGCACTACAGCGCCGACCTGGCCGGTGACGTGCTGCTGGACCTGCCCCGGGTGGGCACCTTCGAGATGGGCGGCTCCGGGTTGCGCACCGCGCTGCCCGCCGAGGCGGCAAAGGACGCCGAGGATGCCGGCGCCGAGCGGGTCACCTTCCGGGGCACCGGTGCCCTGCGGATGCCGATCACGGAACGACGCCGCCGGGTGGCGCTGCTGCTCAGAACCCTTGCCGGGTTGCGCGGTGGCGCCAAGCGGTCGCTGCACTACGGGGACCGAACCCCGGCGTTCGTGCTGCTCGCCCCGCTCAAGGGCGGGATCAACCCGTTCACCCGGGTCCTGCGCGCCCAAGCGCAGGAGACGGTATTCGACGACGACGTGCTCCGCGAGGAGCTGAATGCCTGGGCCGATGAGCTGGCGAGGCCGGTGCTGATCGGCTGGGCGCCCGGTTTCCTGGGCGAGCAACGGGAGAAGGCCCGGGCCGAGCTGGCCGATCTGATCGAAGCGGGGCGGCTCCATATCGATCACCCCCGAGTGATCCTGAGTGGACTCGCGGAGCGAATCGAGGGCGGGACGCACGACGCCTGGTTCGAGGACACCACCGAATGACCGAGGCCCTCGACGTCGAGGTCCGCGCCCCGGTCGTATCGTTCCGCAACCCGCTCTACGCCGGGGTGCAGGTCGGGTTGCCCTGTCCCCCGCCGGCCACCGTCGGCGGAATGCTCGCCGCAGCGGCCGGTGGCTGGGGGCAGGTGCCCGGCGATCTGCGGTTCGCGATGGCCTTCGCCGCTGCCGGTGAGGGCGTCGATCTGGAGACCTACCACCCCCTGGACGCGTCGGGTCGCAAGGCCGACCCGACCCCCAAGGACCGGCCCTTCCTGGCCGAGGTGACCCTACGGATCTGGCTGTTCGACGAGCTCGAACGCTGGGAACGGGTGCTGCGCCGACCGGTGTGGACGCTGCGCCTGGGCCGCAGCCAGGACCTGGCCACTGCGCGCACGCGACGGGTCCGGCTGGTGGCCCAGCAAGCAGGCCGTCAGGGCCATGCCGTACTCCCGGCGCAGGTCACCTCCGCCGGAACGTTGCTGCAGCTGCCCACCGCGATCAGTCTCGACCGGTCCCGCACGCAGTGGCATGCCTACCGCTATCACCGGGAGGGAATCCCGGCCGAGGTACACGGAGAGTGGGCGACCGAGGACGGCCAGGCCGTGGTCCTGCTGCCCCCGGTGCACCCCGACCAGTTCACCGTGGCGGACGTCCCATGAGTCGGCAGTTGTGGGCCAAGAGCCCCCAGGTTCACCGGACCACCGGTGAGCTGCTCACCACCCACCTGGCCACGGCGCTGGCGGCGATGGACGTGCTACAGCGCCGGGTCGGGAAGGTCACCGCGCTGCCGGAGCCGGAGAGATTCTGGATCTGGGCCCGGCTGGCTATCCTGCTGCACGACGCGGGCAAGGTCGCCGACGGTTTCCAGATCATGGTCGGCAACAGTGACCGACCTGCCGAGACGTGGGGTGAGCGGCACGAAATCCTCTCGCTGGGTTTCGTGGCCCGAGTACTGGCCGGGGCCGAGGAGGACGACCGGCTGTGGGTGGCCACCGGAGTCGCCACCCACCATCGGCCATTCACCGCTGACGGCCAGACCAAGCTGCCCCTGTTCGTCTGCTACCCCCCGGAGCCGGACCAATTCGTCGAGTGTTTCGGCACCATCGACCCCGGCGAGGTCAGCGAGCTGCAGGACTGGTTGATCACAACAGCCCGGAACCACGGCCTGCTGATCGGGGCCGGTGGCCCACCCGACGGAGGCAACGGGGTGGGCCACGACGCGTACCAGCTCTTCGAGAAGCTGCGGGACCGGTGGGAAACGCCACTACACGCCCGCGACAGCCCGGACGGGTTGACTGCGGTGCTGCTGCAAGGAGCTGTCACCCTCGCTGATCACGTGTCCTCGGCGCACGGCCGGCTGTGCAACGATCACCCGCTCACGGCGGCGTATCCCGAGCGGCTGCGGGTTCGGCTTCGCGAGCACCATGCGGAGCTGCGTCCCCACCAGATTCGGGCCGCCACCGTCGACGGTCACCTGCTGCTGCGCGCCCCCACCGGCTCGGGCAAGACCGAGGCCGCGCTGCTGTGGGCGTTGACCCAGATCGAGGACCTGCGCCGCCGCATCAACGGCACACCCCGCCTGTTCTACGTCCTGCCCTATCTGGCGTCGATCAATGCCATGGCCAACCGGCTGGGCACCGAACTCGACACGACCGACATCGGGGTGGCCCATTCCCGCGCGGCCTCCTACCACCTGGACCGCGCGGTGCAGGACGACTGCGTCCCGCAGGGAGCCGCCGCGCACAAGGCCGTGTCCCGGGCGGCGGCGACCAGGTTGTTCCGCGAGCTGGTCCGGGTCGGCACGCCCTATCAGCTGCTGCGCGGCGCGCTGGCCGGTCCGGCGCACAGCGGCATCCTCATCGACGCCGTCAATTCCGTCTTCATCCTCGACGAGCTGCACGCCTACGACCCCCGCCGCCTCGGCATGATCCTGGCGATGCTGCGGCTGTGGGAGGACCTCGGCGGGCGCATCGCTGTGTTGTCGGCGACTCTGCCCGAGGCTCTGGCGGACTTGCTGAAAACCACCCTGAAGGTGCCGTGCGAGCCGGTGGCCCTGGCCGGGTCCTGGCCGGAGCGGCACCGCATCATGGTCCGCGACACTCACCTGACTGACGAGACGGCAACAGCCGAGATCGCCGAGCGGCTGCGGGCCGGCCAGTCGGTTCTCGTGGTGGCCAACAACGTCGCCGACGCTCGCGCCCTGTACGAAGAGTTGGCCCCCGTGGTGACTGATCGGAAAGCGGCGCTGCTGCTGCATTCCCGGT
>JBOHHD010000707.1:0-4515 GCA_050700515.1 Pseudonocardiaceae bacterium | reverse complement strand
CCGAGTACAGCGGCACGGTGAAGCGTTCATCGGCGGGAGACACGGGCACAGGTGCGATTCTGTCAGCGATACCTGTCGTCGTCTGCATGACATGCGGACGACATCGATCGGCTGCCCCCCGAGGTATCTTCCCAGAACATCCCGGTGGGTCTCCGTGACCTGCACCACCTCGCCGAGCCCCATGCCAATTTTGTCGAGGTGGCCGACTTCCGCGCCTTGCTCCGCACCACCCTTGCCGCCTGACGCCACTCGCCCTCAATCAGGGCAGCTTTCCTGATACGGCAGTCCACCGGTACGACGATCCCACTCCTCAGTGCACAGGCCACCTGCGGCAATAGCACAGGTCCGCTCCACCACATGATCCCGGAGATCACTGAGCCCCGTGAGGTCGCACAGAATCACCGCACCGTCGATGTCGTTACTGACAATGGCCAGGGTTGCGCGA
Organism: Pseudonocardiaceae bacterium; assembly: GCA_050700515.1. GTDB lineage: Bacteria > Actinomycetota > Actinomycetes > Mycobacteriales > Pseudonocardiaceae. The sequence continues at coordinate 4,070 of JBOHHD010000707.1, read as the reverse complement.
CAGGGGGCAAACGGCGGTGAACGAAAACGGTGAACGAAACTAGGAACGCGGCGCAACCAGCGCGGGGATGTCGATGCGCAGGTTGAACGGCGCAGTCGTGACGAGTTCACCAGCGCGCGCTGGGCTTTCGAGGTATCCATCATCCGGCGCGCCGAGGTGGAACACGGTAATCGACGGGGCAGGCGGATCGAGGTCCACGAGCCAGTAGTGCGGGATTCCCGCCTCCGCGTACTCGCACGGCTTGAGATACAGATCAACATTGCGCGACCCCGGCGAAATGATCTCCACAGCAAGCAACACATCCGACGCCACCAGTCGCTGACCGCCTACCCCAACCTTGGTGACCACGAGATCGGGCCCCCGCACGATCGGCGGGTACGCCACGCGCACCACGACTTCGACGTCGAGGAGGAAATCCCAACCCGAGGGCAGCTGCTCGTCGATCTGCCGGGCGAGCCGGTAAGCGGCCTGCTGATGTCGGAGAGCGGGCCGAGGAGACACCAGCAGAACGCCTTCCTGCAGCTCGTAGCGGTAGGCGTTGTCCTCCGGTAACGCCGTCCACTCCTCCAGCGTCATCAACGCCCCGGGGTCGTGCAGCGGCATAGCCATGACACGTCCTTAGCGGAATCGGCGAACAACGGCTGATCGAGCCCCCAGTATGCCAGGGCGGACCGATCATCCGGATCAAACGGCGCAGGACCGCCTCGTCGCCGAGGAAACCGAGGACTGGCATCTGCGCGCCCAGGTGCTGTGCTCGATGGCCGAGCAAACCTCCTGGTGCGGCGACCCGGACACCGGACTGGCCTACACCGATAGGGCGGATGTGATGGTTGCCTTCAGCTTGTCGAGTTCGTCGGTGTCGAACACCTCGCGGCCGGGGTTCTGCTGGTGCTGGATGCGCTCGATGGCTTCCAGCACGTCAGTCAGGCGGTCGCGGTCAGCTCTCACAGCGGTACCGCTTCGTGCACCACCCTGGCGCGGACTCGCTCCCGCAACGAGGCTGGGGTGACCACGTCCAAGGGGCCTTCGAGGAAGTCACGGAGATCCATCAGCAGCCCACCGAGGTCGAACAGGCTGCGGCCGGACTCCAGTTCGACCAGGAGGTCGACGTCACTGCCACGGCCCACGTCACCACGGGCCACAGATCCGAAGACACGAATGCTGAGCACGCCGTGCCGTCGGGCAATCGCCAAGATGGCGTCCCGATGGCTGCGCAGCTCGCTGAGCGAGGGCGGCCGGTCCCACCTCGCGCTGGTCACGCTGATCTCCTGGGGCACAACACCGAACGTACTCTGGCGCCCATCCCGGGCGATGTCGAGTCGAGCCTGGCTGCGTCCGGTCGCGTCCGGTGCTTCATCGCCCGCGATATTTAAAGATCTCGCTGAGGGTTGCTGTCGGACCGCCATATCTCATTCCTGGTGGCGCACTACTTGAACTACGTCAACCGGCCTCAACCGATCCATGCCACCCGCAGCACATCCACCCGCTGTTGATCCTCCAGGATCAGGTAGGTCACGAGACCGTTGCCGCCTGGGCCGAACACAAGCTGGCGCACCTGGGCGCCGGGGTTATCGTCGTTGAGCGGTACCCCGTTCCAGGGGACGAGCTTCATCACACCGAGCGCTTCGGCGTACCCCAGCAGCGCATCGTAGGGGAGCGCGTTGATCTGCGCAGTGGCCGTGGCGTCGGGTTCGACCCGGTACACCTACCGGCCTTCGGCCAGCCGTGCCGTGATGTATCGATCCATCTCCTCCATCGACACCATCCCGGGGGGTGGCTCACCACCGGCCAGCCGTCGCTGCGCTTCAGCCAGCAGCGCCCGCCATGCCTGGTGCCCGTGTGAAGTGGCCGACCAGGCGATCCGCCGCCAGTGCGCGAGGAATCTCTCCAGCTCGTCAAGGCGCAACGTCTCTGCCGCCGCGTCCAGGGCGCGCTGGAAGTTGCGGTCGAACTGCGGTCTGTCCTCCGGCAGGATCGCCTCCCGGATCTCGGCCGGGGAGGCGTCCGCGAACGGGGTCTGCACGGCGGTTGCCATGGGGGAACGGTAGCCGTTGGAGAGGCGGTGGTCACGGAGAACGGCGGTTTCAACCGGTCATAGCACCGCCAATGACCCTCGTACCGGATGCCGGGAGAGGCGGGCGACGAACCAGGCCGTCGCGCCGACCCCACGCCACTCGCCGTCAGGCAGATTTCCTACGGCAGCGACGGTCCGGAACAGCCTTCAGTTGTGTTGTCAAGAGGAGGACAGCAGGAGGATTGCGGGCGGTTCGGCCGAGTGGGTGGCCGCGAGGTGTGGGTTCGTGGCAGGCTGCGCCGATCATCAGAGGACGATGATCTGGGGCGATCACGCCAAGACGGAGGGGATGGGTTGTGGGCGAGCCGAATGACCTGCTGCGGGGAGCGCGGGAGGGTATTGAGTCACCGCATGCCAGTGGGGATCACCTGTCACGGGAGGAGCTGGCCGATCTGGTTAACGCCTGGCTGTTCGACCGCACCGGCAGCCGGCGCGGGGAGTTGGACGGCAACTACATCGGCAAACTCGAGCAGGGCCGGATTCGGTGGCCGCAGGACCCGAATCGGCGGGCGGCGTTGCGGGCGGTGCTCAAGGCCAATACCGACGCCGAGCTGGGTTTACGGCGTCCCCGGCGGGGTCGCACTATGGTGAGAGGCGTGGATCGCCAGCACTTCCTCCGCGCCGGCCTCGGCGCCGGAGCCGGAGCCGTGATTGGCTCGGCGGGACTGCTGGCGCTGCTCGTGCCCACCCAACCCCCCAAGGTGCCGTCCGTGGTAGGTGCGGACCACATCGCCGGCGTGCGCACCAGCGTCGAAGAATTCAAAGATCTCGACGCCCGCTACGGCGGCGGGCTCATGCGCGAAGCGGTGACCGCGCAGCTGCGCTACTGCGGTGAGCTACTCAATGCCACCTGCCCGCAATCACTGCGCGGTGAGTTGCTGACCGCGGTGGGCTCGTTCGCCGAAACCGCGGGCTATATGGCCTACGACGACTTCGCCTACGACGATGCCGAGCGGGCCTACCACTTTGCTTTAACGTGTGCCGAAGACGCCGGAAACTGGCACCTACGCGCCCAGGTACTGTGCTCAATGGCCGAGCTGGCCTCCTGGTGCGGCGACCCCGACACCGCCCTGGCCTACACCGAATCCGCGCTGATCCGAGCCACCCGGCTGACCGCCACCGAACGCGCCCTCCTGCACAACAGCCGCGCCCGCGACCTAGCCAAACTCGGCGAGGTCCAGAACGCCCTGCGCGCGGTCGGTGTCGCCGACGAAGCATTCGGCCACACCAACCCCGCCGAAGACCCACCCTGGATGGCCTCCTACACCCAATCCCGCCACACCGGCTTCGCCGGCAGCGCGTTGCGGGTGCTGGGCATGCATGGCCAGTACATCGCCGAATCCCGCGACCGGCTGAGCGCCTCCGTCGCCACCCGCCCCGCAGGCCGCGGCCGCACCGGCCACCAACTCCAGCTCGCCCGCCTGATCATGGTCACCGGCGACCCCCGCGAAGCCACCGCGCTGGGCACCCAAGCCCTGGACTGGGCAGGCCCCCTGCGCTCCGGGCAAATCCTCCACGGCCTACGCGACCTGCGCCACCTCGCCGAACCCCACACCCACCTCCCCGAAGTGGCCGACCTCCGCGCCCGCCTTCGCACCACCTTCACCGCCGCCTGACCCCCATCTGCTATCCGCCAGGACGGGGATACTGCCATGCATGCGGGCGGCAATTAACGGAGAACTCCTGCGCCCAGTGAGGCTCCGGGGATACCCAGGCGAGGGGTTGGGCAGCCGCTCAGCTGAGCCCTCTGTGCCGGAAAATTGGCCAAAGCCGCGCTGATGTGCGCATGACGATCCGGGATGAGAAGGGGCGGATTGCGGGAGGGTTGCGGGTGATTCGACTGAGTGGGTAGCCGACTGGTGATGATTTGTGCCAGGATTCGCTGATCATAGGGATGGGCATGAATATGAAGGTGGCTGATGTGTTGCTGGACCATCCATCCTGGATGGTCAACGACGAGGGGGTGGCGTATCGAGCGGTGCGGAGTGGATCGTCG
>JBOHHD010000706.1:0-5489 GCA_050700515.1 Pseudonocardiaceae bacterium | reverse complement strand
CCGGCACCATCGCGACGGTGCTCGTCGCCGCCACGGCGACGATTTCCACCACCCGGGCCCCTGAACCGGACGAGCGCCGCTACCGGCTGCGGATGTCGTTGACCCGGGCCGTCGACGAGTGGAAGGTCTCCGAGCTGCGGATCGTGTCCTGAGCATGCTGGCCGGATACAACGTGCACAACGCACGGACACGCCGGCGAAGCCCCGCCGTCCGTCCGCTCACCGACCGCGTCGCCGCCCTGCGCGCTGCCGGCTGAGCCCAACCAGGTTTATCGCGGCTACTGATAACAGATCGGTACCGCGTATCGCCGTGGGCAGGATCGCAATGCCAGGAGGAGGCGACACAAGCCTTCGCGGGTATCTCCGTCTCATGGTGGACCTGCAAACCAGTTTTCCACCACCCAACACCAGCCAGGCCGTCAACTGCTATCAGGAGTAAATCCTGGCCGGCGTGCCCGGACGGTCCAAGAGGCCAGATTGGCACGGGCTGTCAGGGTATCGGGGTGTTCAGGACCTGAGACCCGTTCACGGATCGCCAGCAGTTCCGCGTACTGGTCGCGTGCCCCGGCGGGATCTCCTGCCTGCCCGGTCCAGTGGGCGACGTTGTCCTGGACGAGCAACGTGTCGGGGTGCTCGGCGCCAATTACCCGCCGACGGATAAGCAGCAACCCGATGCATTGATCGCGTGCCTGGGCCGGATCCCCTGCCTGACCGATCCACCAGGCGAGATTGCCTCGGACGACCAAAGTCCCAGGGTGCTCGACGCCCGACACCCGCTCCCGGATCGGTAACAGCTCGGCGTACTGGTCGCGGGCTCCGGCCGGATCTCCCGCCTGCCCGGTCCACCAGGCGAGGTTGGTGCGGGCCCAGAGGGTGTCGGGGTGCTCACCCCCGAACACCCTCTCGTAGACGGGGAGCAACGCGGCGCACATGTCGCGCGCGCCGATCGGATCCCCCGATTCGCCGATCCAGCGGGCGTACTGATCGCGGGCGCTCAGGGTGTCGGGGTGCTCGGGACCCGACACCCGCTCCCGGATCGGTAGCAACGCGGCGTACTGGTCCCGGGCTCCGGTGGCATCTCCGGCCTGCCCGGTCCAGAACCCGAGTTGGATCCAGAGCCACACGGTGTCCGGGTGTTCGGCACCGGATACCCGCTGGCGGATAGGCAGCAGCACGGCGCACATGTCGCGGGCCCCGTCCGGATCCCCGGCCTGCCCGGTCCAGTCGGCGAGGTTCGCCAGCACGGTCAGGGTGTCCGGGTCCTCAGCCCCGGATATCCGCCGGCGGACGGGCAGAAGGTCCGCGAACATGTCGCGTGCCCCGATCGAATCTCCCGCCTGGCCGGTCCACTCGGCGAGGCGGGCTCGGGTGGTGAGCGTGTCGGGGTGTTCGGCACCGAGCCGGTCCACGGTGTCGGTGCAGACCTGCTCCTGGATGATCCTGGCGGTGGCGTAGTCGCCGCTGGCGCCCAGGTAGTCGACGATCTTGTGCATGCCGGGGGCATCCAGGCTGAGCGCGGCGCGGGCGTGGGCCAGCAGCATGGCGTAGGCGGGCCATGCGTCTCGCCGGTCCGGCTCGTCGGGCAGCGCGGCGTCCAACAAGGTGGCCGCCGTGGCCCGCCAGGCGCTGCGCTCGGTGCCGGAGAGCTGGTCGAGAGTGACAGCCTGAACGAGGCGATGCACTGACACCCGGCCGTCACGGGGTGGGCCGAGGAGAGAGTACCGGCGCAACGCGGTGACCGCGTCGTCGACGGCGAAGTCACTGCGCAGCAACGGTTCGACCAGCGTGGCGACCTCGGGGTGCGCGAGGAGCGGTGGCTCCGCACGGGGCGCCAGCAGAAGCCTGATCGGGATTGCGTCGGGGGCGTAGCAGGCCAGCAGCCGCAGGAGGGCGATCGCCGCCGGATCGGTGGCGTGCAGTTGCTGAAACGCCAGAGTCCAGGTCGAGGCGACCGACACGTCATATCCCCACGGTTGTCCCCGGCTGAGCAGCTCAGCACGCTGATCACGGAGCAGGGCAAGGTATTCCCGCAGCCTACGGCCGGTGGCTCGCAGGTAGGCGGCTGCCTGCTCCAACGCCAGCGGCAACGAGTCCAACTCTTCGGCGAGCTTGGCAGCGGCGGCAGCGTCGCCCTCAGCAGTGCGGGTGAGCAGAAAATCCGTCGCGACCTGCCGATCCAACACCGGCACTTCAAGATCCAGCGTGTCGGGCCAGTGGGCGGAGCGGGTGGTCAGCAGGACGTGCCCGTCTCCGGCAGGCGGCAGCACACCGCGGATCGCTCTGGCATCGGTGACGTTGTCCAGCAACAGCAGCCACCGGTCCGGGCGGGCGGCCAGGGCAGCGTGGACCTGGGCAACCGGATCAGCATGGTCCCCCCGCTCCCGGACACCGAGCTGCGCGGCCAGCTCACCGTAGTCCGCGGACAGGGTTGTCGGATCTTCTGCGGCCAGCTGCCAGATCAGCCCATACTCGTGCTGGTGGCGGTGGGCGTACTCCACCGTCACGCTGGTCTTGCCCACGCCGCCCAAGCCATGCACCGCGATCAGCCGTGGTGTCGGCCCTGGCGCCGTGAGGCGGTCTCGGAGTTCGGCCAGCAGCCCATTCCGGCCGACGAACTGCGGTGGGCGCGGCCCCAGCCGTATTACAGTGAGCGCCGACCCGGCGGGGGGCAAATCCCGCAAGGCCTGGAACAGCACCTCGCTCAACCCCTCCGGGGTGCTGACCTGTGCGATGGTCAGCCCGCTGTCGGTCAGCCGTTGGCGAAACGCCTTTTGCCGGGCAGCATGCGGGGTATCCCAGCCCAGCTCCTCCTGGTCTGCTATCTCCTCGTCGAGGAGGAACACCAGTCGAGGCAGGCCCGCCTCGTCGGCGGCCTGAAACTCCAGCTCGGTGTAGGACAGCTCCCGCTGGTCGCGCACGGGGGATCCGTACCGGAACCCGATGATGCCCACATAGATATCGGCGCTCCGCACTGCCTCGCGGCACACCTGCGCGGGGGTGTGGTTCCGCGCGGTGAAGTACGCCATATCACTGATGGCGTCCCCGGCCCGGGACACCGCCCGCTCCGCCGCCGCCAAGAAAGACCGGCGGGCAGGGAACCGTCGTAGCTCCGAGGTATGACTCAAAAACACGCGACGCGGCCGTGGTAGCACGTCCGTAGCATCGCACCGGTCGCTGAGGGCACTCATTCACGTCGGCCGTGTGCTCACTCCGGTCCGCCCGCTGTATCCAGCTCGTCCAATCCTGCGGACTGCCGCTACCGCACTTGCAGGACCGGGGCCGGCCCACAAGCACCTGCAAGTCGCGCTGCGCCTGCAAGACCCCAGCTACGTCCTCGAGAACGCACGGCGCCACATCACCTCAAAAGCCACCTCACCAGCTTCATCGGCCACCTCGTCCCCTACCGGCGACGTCCAGCCGTCCGTGAGCTCAGCGAAGAACAGAAGGGCCTCGGCGGGAAGCGCGTCGATCTGCTGCCGTACCCGCTCGTCGGTGTCGACGAGATACACCTATATGTCCAGCCTTGGCCCTGGTGAGTTCCAGCGGCTCATCGGCGGGAATCTCCTCACCGGTCAGTGCCTCGGCCGCACGGCGCACCACCCGCCGGTAGCCCTCGGAGTCGCTCTGGAGCACCGCAACTTGCCGCCAGTGCTCCAGGGCCTTGAACAGCCCCGTCAGATCCAGGCTCTCGCGAGACCCGGCCAGCGCCGCCTCGTACGCCACATCGAACCTGATGCGGTCCGCCGGTAACAGGGCAGCCCGGACGGCACGCGGTGCGGCACCCGGTCGCAAGGGGTGCTCGCTCGACGGCTGCTCGTCGTAGGCTTAGGCGGCGGTCACGCGAGCACCTTGATGGACAGCCTGCGCAACCGGCTCGGTGTCAGGTGAGTCAGCAGGAAGTCGTCTCAGGTGTGTCCGGAGGGCTCCCTGGCTAGGATCGCTGCGTCGGCTGCTGAGGATTTCGAGCGCGACAAGGCCGGGCGATCACCGAACCGAGGTACGTGGCTTGCGGACCGAGGTACACGAGCGGATCGACGGTCTGGAGCGGGAGAGGAGCGAGGGTTTCTCGGTCCTGGGCACCGACATGGCGCAGATCACCGCGCTGCTCACCAACCTCACGAGGCAATTAGACCACAGGAAATCGCCACGCCACGAGAGATGCGATGAAAGCAAGTATGCTGATTGTCACTCCACAGCTGATAGCACTGTTTCCAGTTGTATCGGCTCGAAGTCTAGCCCGGCGCTCGTCGCCGAAACCGGAGAAGTGCTGCTGCTGCCGTGCAGATGTCCTCGACGCGGACAGCCGACGGGCGGAAGGCCTCCCCGCTACAGTTCGTGTTCTGAGCACGGGAGCCGGACACACCGTGCAAGAGCGCCGGACACACCGTGCATGGGCGGCGGACACGCGGGGAATGGAGGGAGGGTGTGATGCGCTACGCGATGCTGGGACGGACGGGACTCGTGGTGTCCCGGCTGGCCTTTGGGGCCATGACTTTTACGGCTGGTAATCAGGACATCGGCGCGGTTTACAAAGTCGGTGCAGATCTCGCGGATACCTTGGTCGGGCGGGCTCTCGATCGTGGGGTGAATTTCTTCGATACTGCGGACGGATATGCCGGCGGTGAATCCGAGACACTGCTCGGCCGTGCTCTGCGGGCACACCGCGACAGTGTGGTGATCGCCACCAAGGTCGGGTTCCGCACAGGTCCGGCGCTCACGCAGGCAGGCTTGTCGCGTCGGCACATCTCCTGGTCGGTCGAGCAGAGCCTGAAGCGGCTCGGCACCGACTGGATCGATGTGTACATCGCTCACCGCGAAGATCCCTACACGCCGCTGGAAGAAACGCTCTCGGCGCTCGATGCGGTCGTGCGTTCGGGTAAGGTCCGCTACCTTGGATTCTCGAACTGGTCGGCGTGGAAGGCTTCGGCCGCACTGGAGATTCAGAAGGCCAACGGACTCGCGCCGTTCACCCACGGCCAGATGCATTACTCCTTGCTCGGTCGCGATGTCGAGCGCGACGTGATACCGATGATGCGCCGTTACGGCCTCGGTATGACGGTGTGGAGCCCGCTCGCCTCCGGCTTTCTCAGCGGCAAGTACACCCGGGACACGCTTTCCGACCCGGACAATCGTTATGCCGGCTTCGACCTCCTGCCCTTTGACAAAGAGCACGGTTTCGCCCTGGTGGAACGCCTGCGCACCATCGCCGGCAGGTACGACGCGAGCGTCGCGCAGGTCGCGTTGGCGTGGTTACTGGCAAAATCCAGCGTAACCAGTGTGCTGGTCGGAGCGTCGAAGCTCACCCAACTCGACGATAACCTCGGTGCCGCCGAACTGCGCCTCTCCTCCGCCGATGTAGACGAGCTCGATGCCGCCACACCGCTGACTCCGGTCTATCCGAACTGGTTCACCGACCAGCTGACCGACCAGCCGCTGATACAGGCACTCGACGACAATCGCTGAGTCGTCGCGTCTTGCCCCGCGCCGGGA
>JBOHHD010000705.1:0-5794 GCA_050700515.1 Pseudonocardiaceae bacterium | reverse complement strand
CCGTGCACGGCCGGACCCAGGTCCAGAGCACTGCGCAATGCCGACGCCTGGGCCTCCGGGAGCCCCTCCAGCCCCTCGATGAGCGGTCCGAGGAGCATGGAGAGGGCGGCATAGGGGATGTCGGTCTCGGCCTCGTGTCCGTCGACGCGGATGGTCCGCAGACCGTTCGCATACTCGGCAGCGATATTCAGCAGCCGGGTCTTCCCCATGCCCGGGTCACCGCGAATGACCAGAGCTTCGGGATCGCCGCGCGCGGCATTCGCCAACACTCCTCGGAGCCGTTCACGCTCGTGATCGCGTCCGACCAGCATGGCTGGAGCCTAACGCGCTCTATCAGCCGTGTACCCCCAGTGCCGCTAGCTCACGGCGCAGTTTGGCGAAACACCGGGCCCGGGTAGGTCCGATACTGCCAGTCGGCACCCCCAACCGGCGGGAGATCTCCGTGTAGGGCAATCGCGGCTCGGCCGCCAGGAGGTTCAGCAGGTCCTGGTCGCGGCGCGGCAGCCGGCGCCGCGCCATCTGGATCAGCATCCGCTGCTCGACCCGGAGCGCCTCTTCCTCGGGCGTCCGCAGTTCGGTGCACATCATGGCGGTCCGGCCGTTACTCATGACTTCAGTTTGGTCGGTGTCGTCGATGCACGGGGTCTCCCGGCGACGGAGGCGAATCGCCTTCAGGCATTCATGGTGCAGAATCCGGTGCAGCCAGCCGCCGAGCGCCTGCGGGTCGCGCAGGGCGTCGATGTTCACCACTGCGGCCAGCCACGTCTGCTGCACCACGTCGGCGGCGGTGGGCCCGTCGAGGCCGCGGGCACTGGCCGCGCGCCGCAGGCGCCCGTCGAACCAGTCCACGATCTCGCGCCAGCACGCCGCGCGGCCGGCCTTGGCGCCGGCGACCAGGTCTGCCAGGTCGGTTCCGTGACCGGTCCAGGTGGACGTTGGGGTGGGGAGTGCGATGGTTGTCACTGTGATGGACCTTCCAGCCGTTTTGCTGATGGCCCAACGGTAGGAATTCACCCCCCTACCCGAATCCGGAGAATCCCTAGGGTCTGTTCCCTAGGGTTGGGGGCTCTGGGGGTGAGGGTGGAACCAGGGGTTGGCGGCGGGGAGGTACATGGTGATGATCGCGGCGACCAGAACTGCTGTGCTGAGCGCGGTGAGGGCCAGTTCGCCGCCGGCCGTGCCCGTCAGGGACAAGAGCTGTACCAGCAACAACAGACCCCCGAGCACGGTGAGCACGATCCGAGCCCAGTTCCGTCCGTTGCGCATGAACACCGCGAAGAGCAGCTGCGCCGTGGAGACGGCCAGGAAAACGACGGCGAAGACGACGATGACCGCAGTGGTGATGACGTCGAGCTGACGTTCGTCGACAATGCCACCCTGACGCTGTGCCGCCTCCCTGGCCCCGTCCAGCACGACATCGCGGATCGTGTCGTACTGACTGATGACGACAACGATGACCACCAGACCGATGAGGGCGTTCCCGGCCCAGAGCCAGAAGGAAATGGTCACCTCCTTTGGGCGGGTGGGCTTCACCTCCCGCGGCGCGGGCGCAGTGCCGTCCCCCGCCGGTGGCGGTATCGAACTCGGAGAAGGGGGCGGGAACGCTGGCGGCGGCTCGCCGTGCGGGTCCTGCGGCGTCGTCATGCATGCCAAAGCTAGCGCCTTGCCACACCGGAGCGCTTCGGTCTTTCGTGCCCCGTATGGGACCGGGCGTCAGCGCAGCCAGGTCGCGGCCTGCACCGCCCAGTAGGTCAGCACCAGATCCGCACCGGCCCGGCGAATCGAGGTCAGCGTTTCCAGCACGGTACGCCGCCGGTCCAACCAACCGCGGGCCACCGCCGCCTCCACCATCGAGTACTCGCCGGACACCTGGTAGGCAGCCACCGGGACATCGGAGACCTCGGCGACCGCGTGCAACACGTCCAGGTAGGACATCGCGGGCTTGACCAGCACGATGTCCGCGCCCTCGGCGAGGTCCAGCGCCGTCTCCCGCAGCGCCTCCCGGGCGTTCGCCGGATCCTGCTGGTAGGTCAGGCGGTCTCCGGTCAGCCGCGACTCCACCGCATCGCGGAACGGCCCGTAGAACGCCGAGGCGTACTTGGCGCTGTAGGCCAGGATTCCCGCGTCGCGGTGCCCGGCCGCGTCCAGCGCCGCTCTGACCGCCCCCACCTGGCCGTCCATCATCCCGCTGAGCCCAACCAGGTGTGCTCCGGCCTCCACCTGGACGACGGCCATCTCGGCGTACACCGCGAGGGTGGCGTCGTTGTCCACCCCGCCATGGGTGTCGAGCAGGCCGCAGTGTCCGTGATCGGTGAACTCGTCCAGGCAGGTATCGGCCATCACCACCATGTCGTCGCCAACCTCGCCGCGCACCTCGCGCAGCGCCGCGTTGAGCACGCCGTCCGGGTCGAGGCCCGCCGAGCCGGTGGCGTCTCGGTGGACGGGCACGCCGAACAGCATGATCCCCCCGACGCCCGCGGCCACGGCCTCGGCCGCCGCCTTGCGCAGCGAGTCCCGGCCGTGCTGGACAACGCCGGGCATGGACGGAATCGGGATCGGCTCGGCCGCGCCCTCCTTGACGAACACCGGCAACACCAGCTGGTGCGCGGCCACCGTCGTCTCGGCAACCAGTCTGCGCATCGCCGGTGTGGTCCGCAGCCGACGCGGCCTGCTCGTGGGGTGCATGGTCGACATCCTCCCGCCCGTAGTCCCCACCGGGCAAAGCACATCACTGGGGTGAGAACCCCTCCGGTATCGAAGCATACGATGACCCTCGCTTACGGAGCGGAATCGTGAGCCATGGACCTGGGGGTGACGATGGGGACGAGCTCTCCTGAGCCGTGGCGCTTCCCACCATCGGTTGCCGACATCGAGCGGATCACCGCGTTGCCCGATCCGGTCGTGCGCAATCTGCGGATCACCCAGTGCTATCACGAGCTGTCACTGGCCATCGGCGCCCGGACCGGGAACCACGCGAACTGGTGCACGTTCGCCGTCTGGGCATCCAAGCAGGCCGGTCAGACCATCCGGAAGGAAGACCTGGCCCGCACGTTCGAGCGGCTGTGGGCCACCTCCGCTGATATATCCTCCGCAGCGGCGCTGACCGATCTGGCGGACCATCGCCGACGTATCCGCGAGGCGGTGCTGGCCAGCAGCAGCTTCGAACGCGCCAGCGAGGCCACGGCGCGGGGCAATCGGAAAGTCTTCGAGGAAATCGCCCGGGAGTTCGCCCGTTTCCTGGCGGCGTTCGAGAAGGACACCGTCTTCGACGCGGAACGGATCTCCACCTTCTGCGCGGAATTCAAACCCGGTGATCCTCCCGATGGCCAGCGCTACCTCATCCAGGCATTCACCAACTATTACCAGGCACTGTTCGAGAACGATCCTAAAAGCAGAGGAGAGTTCTTGCTGCTGGCGAACATCGCGGTGGGTCTGCACGAACAGACACGGTTGCAGCCCGACATCACCGACGCGCTCAACGCGCCGGTCATCGACCCCAGAGAACTCTCCCGGCGCCTGCGAGAAATACTTCTGCCCGGTCTGGGGTGGCTCTCCCGCCTGTGGTGGCGCCTCATGTCGTGGATCGGCCTGCGGGATACGGTGGAGCTCGCGTGCTCCCGCCTGCTGGAACAGGCACGACTACTGGGCCGGGTGGCCATCACCGAGCATCTCCTGACACTCGGCCTGCCGCACGGCAGGCGCCTGCAATTAGGAATGGATATTCGGGCGGAGTTCCCCGAGGCGCTGGCCAAGCTGGTCAACACCGAGCTCCTGGCGCTGCTCGCGCTGGTGGATCCCACTCCCGACAGCGTGGCCGAGACCTCAGCCCGGGACTGGTCCATCCTGCCCGAACGCCTACACTTCATCGCCGACATGTTCCGCTGCTTCCAGGAGCAATCGGACCTGTTGGCCCCCCCGTTCACCACAGAGCAGGCAATGGTAATCAAGAATGGCCGCACACCCCAGGGACGCCTATAGGCGGCATGCGGAAACGCCGAGGCGGCCGTGGTTATGCTTTGGACCGAGCGAAGGGAAGTGGTGTGGACGGATACAAAGTGGATATCGGCCAGATGGGCCTTCTGATCGACCACCTGACCCAAGCCGCAGAGAGCATCAGCAGCGCCAATGACAAACTGAAGAACGCGACCCCCCAGCAGCTGGGCAGCCACGAGATCGACCAGGCCGGCCGGGCATTCCAGGACCGCTGGGAGCATGGGACCGAGAAGATCGCTGAAAGCGTGCAGAACATGATGGGTGCGCTGCAGCAGACTCGGCGCGAGTAGTCAGCGGGTCGAAGAGGAGGTCACCCGGGTTTTCTCCGCCGGTGCCTCCGGGGCGACCGGCTCCGGCGACATGGGTGCCCCAGCAGATTCCGCCCCAACAGATACCCGCAGCGCCATCTCGACGGCGCTGGACGGTGACAGATCATGATACTGCCCCGGGTGGCGCCGCCCGGCAGGGACGGTTTCGACGCGCTGGGTTTCGACCCCGCTCCCGGGCAGCTCGTCAACCTCGAGGCGTTGAGCATCCAGTACCAGGAGGTGGCGCTGTCGTTGGCGGCCGCATACGAGGCCCTGACCCAGATCGGCACCAGTTCGAGCAGCTGGCAGGGCGAGGCCGCGCAGGCATTCCAGAACGCAGCACCAGCAGCTCGCGCACGAGATCGCCGAAGCGCTCAAGCAGGCCCGGGAGATCGCGCCGGAGGAGCCCGGCTTCTTCGAGAACCTCGGTGAGACGATCGGTCGCGCCCTCGATCAGGGCCTGGACCTGCTGGCCGATGGACTCGAGCACCTCGCCGCGGCCAGCGGGAACATCATCGCCAACCTCGCCGGCGAGGCCCTCGGGGCCGAGGTGGCGCCGGAGACCTACGCGCTGGATATGCTCGGCATCGGTTTCAGCGCGACCAGCTTGGCCACACCGGTTCCCGGTGTGGGCCTGGCTCTGTCGGCGGGTTATCTCGGCGGACAGGCGGCGGCAGAGGGCGTGACCGGTGGCGAGGTCTCCACGTTCTACGACGACCTGAACACCTACTGGAGACCACGGAACCCAGCGGAGGCAGGATTGTTCGCGGTGTCACCACCCGCGCTGGCGGTCTGGAACGCCGTCGAGGAAGGCTTCGCCGAGACCGAGCAGCAGCGAGCCGGTTCATGACCGGACCGCGCAGCAACCAGTTACTGATCGATCTCCCGGCCGGATGTGCCACGCTCCGTCTCGATGCCGCCGCCGAACCCCTCGACGTGCAGGCACGCGCCCTGCTTGCGCAGCTCAGGGCTTCGGGTCGGCCGGTGGAGGACGATGCGCAGACTGCGTACGCCGTCACCGCGATCCTCGACTCCTTCGGCGCGCTCAGCGTGCGACTGCTCGGGAAATTCGCCGTGGCCACGGCCGACGGACCGGCCACGGCGACCGTGGTACTTGCGGTGCACCCGCTGCCGGTCGAAGACGCGGAATCAGCGGCGGCTGATCTGTCCGGGCTGGCCGGGGCCATCCGGGAAATCGTCCGGCGGCGCCATCCGCTGGCCGAAACGAGAGTGGTGTCGTTACCCGCTGATCCTACGGTGGTCGGCGTGTGGTCCGGCGAGCTCCGGTTCCCGCCCGAGCGCACCGGCACCGAGCACAGGAGGTCCCCGAGCAAGATGTAGTCGTGCCGACCTATCGGGTGCAGTTCCTCATGCCGGTATCCACCGCCGAGCACCTGGTCGCGCTGGACATCAGCACCGTCAGTGCGCAGGGCTGGCCCGCCGTGGCCCGGCAGGCGGTTTCGATCGCAGGCAGCATGAGGTTCGACGATGCC
>JBOHHD010000704.1:0-7574 GCA_050700515.1 Pseudonocardiaceae bacterium | reverse complement strand
GTGACGGGTAGCGCCTTCGGCTCCTGCACCCCGTACCAGCGTTTCACGCTCGCATCAGGTGGCAGTGTCTGGTTCGAGTTGTGGTGGGGTGGGGGCGGGGTGGGTGATGAATCCGGCGAGGTCGTCGCGCAGGGTGGTCAGGGTGGGGGAGGTGAGGTCAGTGCGCTGGTCGAGCAGAGCGTGCAGGGAGCGTGCCCGGCCGATGATCGGCACGGTGCGGTACTGAGCGTCCGTGGCGTGCAGGATCGGAGCGAGGTGCTCGCCGACGGCTTCCAGGTCACCTTTACCCAGATAAGCGGTAGCAAGGCTGAAGCGTGCTTGGACGGATCGGTACTCGGTGGTGAATTCGTCCAAGGCGGTGTGTGCCCATTGCGCAGCGGTATCCAGATGGTCGGTGCCGCCGAGCGTGTAGTGGGCGTCGCTGGCGTAGAGGGCGGCTCGTCCGGCGTCGCAGCCGAGCACACCCGGTTCGTCGGGAGTGCGTTCGATGGCGGCGGTCTCGGCAAGAGCCAGTGCTTGATTCATTTCGTCGGGTCGGTTGCGGGCGGCGTTGATCCGGGCCTGCTGGCTGGCCAGCAGGAGCAGGGTGGTGCCGCTGGTGGCATCGGGCAGGGCGGCGTCCACGAGCTGGGCAGCCTCGTCATAGCGGCCATCCCAGTAAGCCTCGCTGGACTGAGTCCAGCGGATGACGACCCGCAGCGGGGTGTAACCCGAGATCTCGGCGCAGTGCAGGGCGGTGCGGGCGTGGGTGTTGGCGGCATGGGGGTGGCCCAGGTCGGAGGTGACGATGGCGAGCATTGCGGTGATCTGCCCGGCGATCTTGTAGAGGGTGGTGGTGTGGCGGGGTTGCTGGTGTCCGGCGATCAGGCGGAACACGTCGTCACGGGCGCCGAGCAACCGGGCGTAGGTGGTGGCCGGTGGGTCGATCTGCTCGCTGTAAGCCAAGTCAGCGACGTCGGCGGTCATTTGCTCCAAGACCGTGTCGTCGACGTTGGTGGTGGCGCTCCAGCGCTGGAACTGGGCGGATTCCTCGGCTGCCATGCGAACCTCCTCGCGAAAGGGCACGCCCCGGGCGTCGCAACCCACGATGCGTCGGCGACCCCCGACCACCCCAGTGTCACCGTTTCCGTCCTCGATTGCACGACTGAAGGCGGCTGGCATCGCTGTGGCCGGCTGGTGGGGACTGGCCGGTTCGGCGGGTTCGGCGATCTCGTGCAGCGGTGTCGATCCGGTGAGGTCCTCGGGCTGATGGGGGGGTTGGAACAATTCCGCGGCGGTCCAGCCGGGCAGCATGGCCTCCAGGACCACGCAGTGCTGGGCGTGGGGCAGGTCCTGGACCTGCCCGGCCAACCACCGTCGAAAGGTCGACAAACTCGGATACGTCTGGGCCAGATCCTTGTCCAGGCTTTTCGCGGCGTTCTGGTAGGCCCGGGTGAACATGCCGTAATTCTGCCAATGACGCTCCCGCAGCAATACCTTCAACATCGTCGGATCCGACGACACCCGCCGCGACGTGCGCGGGACACGGTCGCCGTTCTCTCCTGTCGGTTGAGCCATTACCCCTCCTCGAACCCCCGGTGCCACCGATTGCGCGAAGCATAGCCACCCGATCACCCACACGCCCCCCACCAACCGCAGCTCTTGCCCGTCATGGCACCACTATGGGACGTAATGAGACCACCATGAACACGCATGAACAAGAACGAGAGGCGACACGCTTTATCGCCTAAGCGCGTCCACCCTTGACGCTGCCCGCCTCGAATGGAGTGAGTGCGGTGCAGACGGCCGCTGATCTGGCTCGCCGCGAACTTCCCGAACAACGCCGCCGCGTCCTGGTCACCCCTCGGCAACCAGCTACTCTCCACCACCGGCGACGCCTGGCGATACCTCCGCGCCGCATGCTTCGACGACAACGGCCGCCTACTCAGCCTCCAACCACACGACCGCTACTACACCCCGCCCCAGCCCAACCCAGAACCATGAACCCCAGAGGTCCGCCCCACCGCACCGGAAAACCTCATCGCGCCATCACTGCAACGACCACGAACGACCCCACGCCTCCGACTGGCACCCCGATCCCACCTCGGCGCGCACCGAACAGACGAGCGCCGGTGAGCCGAGCCGTAACGATTGCGCCCGGCGCAGCCACGCGATGGTGACCTGAGTGTGCAGCAGCACCGCCAGATCAAGCAGCGCAGGCGGACCGGGTTTACAGAACTCTTGACCGGAGCAGGGTGAGGTCAGTGAGGTCACGAAGTCGATCGATGCCGAGTTCGTTGGGCTCAGTCACGTACACCAGGATCTCGTGATCGGGAAAGTCGGGTTCCGCGAGGTATCCCTCTTCGTCCTCGAAATTCTGCTGCACGATCACCTCTTCAACGGCGTCACCGCTACCTCGGTAGTAGTCACCGCCACGATAGGAGCTGTCGTGGCGTTGGATGACGAGCCCAAGGGCTGCCTCCAACCGTCGGGCGGCGTCATCGAGAGACAGCAACCGTGAGCCGTAAAGATCAAATCGTTTTGTCATGGAACCACGATTCCAGGGGCGCGGGCAAGTGCAGCATCCGATGATCCGTAGATCATAAAGTTTACTGGTCGACCTGCTGATCCAGATAGGCTCGAGGCAAGATCGGACAGCCCCAGCGCCTGAATGTCCTCTGGACGAAGAGGACCGGTCCTCGTTCCACCGGAGCGGAGTCCCATACCGGCAGCGGCGGCCCTGTCAAGCATCGTCGGGCTCGCCAGGGCGATGTCGAAGTCACTTACCCGGCCGGCATCGAAAGCGGCTCCGGTGCGGTAGCTTGATCCGGTTACAGAACTGCCCTGAAAGATCGGAGTTACATCGTCATACCCCGCCTCTGACAATCCGCGACGCAAGTCAGTGCCGAAGTTCGTGAAGTCGTCGGCGGTGGTAAACCCTAGCGGTGTAGATCTCGGGGACTGTCCGTATCCGGGCGCGAGGCCGAGTGGGTCGAGCCACCTTAAAGGGTTGGGGGTGTATGTGTGGGGATTGGGGGAGGGTGTGAGGCCGAGGGGATCGGTGGTGGTGTAGCGGGCGGTGGTGGGATCGTAGTAGCGGAAATAGTTGTAATGTAGGCCGGTTTCGGGATCATGGTATTGGCCAGGAAAGCGCAGCGGGCAGACGTCATTGTCTGGTGTTTGGATAGGGGTATCCCAGAGGGTGGTGGGAGTATGCCGGGTGAGGGTGCCGGTGGAGTGGGCGAGTTCGGTGGGGGTGCCGATGAGGTCGGTGATGATGGCGTAGAACTGTTGGTCGATCCAGTCTTGGGGTGCGTCGCGCAGGGATGTGCGTTCGGTTTGGGTGAGGGGGCGGAAGCTGGCGGGTTGGTAGTTCCAGGTGGTGGTGCGTTCGTCGGGGTGGGTGGGGTTGGTGTGGGTTTGTTCGGCGAGGGTGGTGCCGTCCCAGATGAAGTCGATCTGCTCGACGACGGTGGTGTCGTCGGGGGTTCGGTGTTGTTTGGTGATGCGCCGTCCGAGGGGGTCGTAGGTGTAGTGCCAGCGGTGGCCGTCCGGGGTGGTGACGGTGGTGAGCCGGCCGTCTGGGTCCCAGGTGTAGTGCCAGGTGCGGGTTAGACCGGAGAGGGTCTTGTGCTGCCGTTGGACGACCCGGCCGTGGGGGTCGTGCTGGTAGCGGACGCGACCGGCGCGGCGGATCAGGGTGCCGGTGTAGTGGCGCTCCCCGTGGGCATCAGTGGCTGGCGAATCGGGCGGGGTGGGCCAGCCGGCGTGGGTGATATTGCCAGCGGGGTCGTAGGTGTAGTGCTCGGTCCCGATAGGCGCGTGGATGGTGGTGACCCGGCCCACTGGGTCCAGGGTGTAGTTCCGGGTGCCGGAGAGATGATCGTCGATGCGGGTGAGGTAGCCGTCGGGCCGGTAGGTGTAGGAACGGCGCTGCAGCAGTCGGGCGTCGCGGCCGGCGGTGAGGGTTTGGGACTGTAGCCGTTGGTTGGGGTCCCAAACCTGGGTGAGGGTGAGGCCGATGTCGAGGTGGCGTGCGGTTTCGCGGCCTACCGGGTCGTGGGTGAATCGCAGGGTGTGCCCAGCGGTGCGCAGCGCGACGGGGTGGCTGGCAGGGTCGTAGTCCCAGGTGCTGTCGGCCCCGGTGGGGGTGCGGCGTTGGGTGCGGCGGCCGAGGGGATCGTAGGTGTTGGTCAGGGTACGGCCGTTGCAGGTTTCGGCGAGCACGCGGCCGAGTGGGTCGCGCTCGAGGGTCAGGTCGGCGTCGGGGTTGGTGGCGGCGGTGAGGCGTCCGGCGGAGTCGTAGCTGAAGGTGGTGACGGCCTCGCCGGAGTGCTGCTCGGTGACGTTGCTGAGCAGGTCGCGGGTGTAGCGGGTGGTCTGCCCGGCGCCGTTGGTGCGCTCGATGAGTTGTCCGGCGGCGTCGTAGGCATAGGTGAGGACGCGGTTGTTGTAGTCGGTTTCGCGGATGAGATTGCTGGCGGGGTCGTAGTCGTAGCGCCAGGTCAGGCCTTGGGGGTTGATGACGGTGGTCAGGCGCAGTTCGGTGTCGTAGTCGAAGGTGAGCCGGGCGCCGTCGGGGCCCGTTTGGGTGGCGGGCAGGTCGAAGGCGGTGTAGGTGAGACGGGTGGGTTGGCCGAGCGCGTCGAGGTGTTCGATGAGGTTGCCTTCTCCGTCATAACGCCAGTGTTCGGTGGCGCCGTCGGGCAGGGTGCGCCAGGCGAGCTTGCCCTCGACGGTCCAGCCCAGGCGGGTCACCCCGCCCACAGGATCGACGACGGCTGAGATCCGGCCGAGAATGTCGCGCTCGTAGCGGGTGGTGGCGCCGAGTGGGTCGGTGATGGCCACGGGGAGCCCGGCGGGGTTGCAGTCCATTCGGCTGGTGTGGCCGAGGGCGTCAGTGACGACGGCCAGGTGCCCCTGGTCGGTGTAGGTGTAAGTAGTGGTGGCGCCGGTGGGGTCGGTCAGGGCGAGGAGGTTGCCGCGAGCGTCGTAGTGCTGGAGCCAGACGGCCCCGTCCGGGTCGGTGATGGTGACCGGCTGGCGCAGAGTGTTGTACTCGGCGAGGGCCTGGGTGCCGTCCGGGCGGGTGACCGTGGTCAGGTTCCCGGCTTCGTCGTGGCTGAAGTGGGTGGTGCGCCCGAGTGGGTCGGTGCGGGACAGCAGCCGGTCGTAGCGATCCCATTCCGAGACGATTGTGTGGCCGAGACGGTTGATCTCGCGGACGATCTGGTATGCACCATTGAAGTGGAACCAGGTGGAATAGCCGAGCGAGTCGGTGACTTCCGTGCTGGTGTTGTCGAGATCGTCGTGATAGGCGACAATCCCGTTATAGCAACCATCGGTGCCGGTGGTGCGCACACACCGACCCGCTTCGTCGTAGGTGTAGGTGTACCAGGTGCCGTTGCGGTCGGTCCAGCGGATGATGCGCCCGTCGGAGTCGTAGTCGAACCGCAGTGGCAGATCCGACGAGTTGATCACCTCGGTGAGCCGCCGCGCCGCATCATAGCGGTATCGCGCTAGGGTGACGTCAGTCCCGTTGTCGCCATCGTGGAGCCGGAGCGCGGTGATCAGTCCGTCGTTCGTTTCGACGGCGATGTGGTAGCCGCCGGAGTGCCGTAGTTGGGTCAGGGTGCTGTCGGGGTCGTAGTCGAACTCGATGCGGTGACCGTGGCGACCAGTGATCGCCACTAAGGGCAACACTGATCCCTCCGGGTCGCCCACGGGGGCGAAGTACAGGGCGTGGCCGCTTTCCGGGTGCTCGATGGTGTAGCCACCATCAGGAGTGCGGGTCAGCGGCCAGCGCGGGCCTTCCTCGGGCAAGACTGGCCCCTCGCCGGGAGTGGGATAGACCAGCAGCATGCCGTGCTCGGCGGCGTAACATACCCCGGTGGCGTCGACTTCGAGGCGTTGATCCAGGGTGGAGGCCCAGGAGGGGCCGAACCAGCGACCTACCCGGTAGGACGACAGGTGGGTGCGGGTGAGGGTCAGGGGCAGGATGGCGGGTAGGTCCACATCGGTGTGTTGTTGGATCATCTCTCCGGTCGCCAGGTCGATCGGATCGCGACCCAACACCTTCTTGACGGTGTCGACCGCGCTGCGCCGCACGCTGCTTATGCCGTTGCGGATCGCACCGGGCGCACTCCGCAGCCCACCCAGCACCGTTTTGCCGCCGCGGGCCAGTCCAGCGGCGGAGCGGCCCAGCGCGGCCAGGCTGGTGACCCCCCGGGCGCCGGGGATCAGCCCGAGTGCGTCGAGGGCGAGCGCGCCCAAACTGGCTTCACCTCGGGCGTATTTGGTCAGGGTGTCGGCGAAGATGGCGGCTCCGGCGATCAGGGCTACCGCGACCAGGGCTAGGCCGATCGGTCCGGAGATGAACAGGGCAACGGTTCCGGCGATCATGGCGACGGTTTTGCACAGGTCGACGAAGGCGTCCCAGGAGCGGAACGGGGCGGAGACGAAATCCCAGGCTTTTTCCCACCAGGACTTGTTCTTGATCCCGGTGTCCTCCAACGCATCCCGGACCCCCTGAGCGCAGCGGTCCTCGGCCTCCCCCCGCAGCCGAGCCGCGTCCTGAGCCAGCCGGCGCGCCCGTTGCCGGTCCTGCTCGGCGAACTGGGCGCGCCGGGCGATCGGGCGTAACTGAGCTTTGACGTTCTCATCCAAGCCGGCGATCGCCGCTTCCAACAGGGCCGGGTTGAGCACCTGCCGATCCGACAGCGTCGCTGGTGGGGGCAGGCTGGCCTGGATCTGGCGCAGCGCGCCGTGGATCGTGTCGTGGGCGTCTTGGCCCTGGCGCAGGGCGTTACCGGCCTGGGACTTGGCCTGGGCAAGGCCGGTGGCGAACGCCGAGAGTGCGTCCCCGCAGCGCCGGTAGGCGGTACCGAGCTTGGCCAGCTCACCGGGCAACTCGGCGAGGATCTCCCGGAACGTCGGCGCGTAATCACCAGCCATACCCAACACATCAGAATCACTGGTGGTCGAGCGCAGCCGGCTGGTGTTGGACTCCACCAACTGCGCCTGATCCACCAACCGCGCCGCCAGCGCCTGGGTCCGATCCGGATCACCCGGGGTCGGATCACCACCCAAATCCAGCACCTGCCACTGGCTCATCGCCCGGGCCTGCTTACCCGCCGGTGGACTGGCTCAGCTGCTGATCGAGCTGCTGAAACTTCCCCGAAGCCCGCTCAGTCACAAGACACGACACTATGCCCCTCCATCCAGCCAGCAACGTGGCTGTGCAGCCCGGTGAGTCAGACGCGACTCGCCGCGTCCCCCACTACACGCAGCCACTCCGCAGAGCAACCTGTCCACACCATACGTGACGGACAGGCCGCAGGGGACTTTACTCAGCTTGTCTCTTGACCTGATCTGTTTGCCGTCGGTTTTCTCGATGGTGTCCGTTTTGGCGTTTTTGCCGATGTTGCGCCACCTGGAATTCAGCTGTCGCAAGTGCGCAAGGACTGGCTGAGCGCGACATCGCGGTCCAGGAGCACTCGCAGCTGGTTCTCGGCAGAGGACACCGCCGCCAGCAGGTCGCCGTACAGCGGCTCGGGGATTGTTCCGCTGTCGAGTCCGGAGGCATGGGCCAACTC
>JBOHHD010000703.1:0-5619 GCA_050700515.1 Pseudonocardiaceae bacterium | reverse complement strand
ATTCTTCGCTGTCCGCATCGACGCCGACTCCGACCGGGCCCGCACTGACTGGCGCTCGGACTACGGCAGCCTCAGCTATCAAGTCATCGACCTTCCGCCGGACACCAAGGCAGCCGTTTCCGCTTATATGAAAATTAGTGGTCTCGCCTATGGCGCATTTGACTTCCTTGTTCGATCCGACGAAAGTGTGGTGGCTTTGGAGATTAATCCCGAAGGCAATTACTCTTGGATCGAAGAGGAGACAGCGTTGCCCATTAGTGAAGCCATCGCGGAGTTTCTCATCGGAGAGAGTTGACTGTGATCACCGTGGATGAAGCTGATGTCCAACATCGACTTGAGAGGCTCGCCGACGAGATCACTGACAGGGGTGAGCTCCGTAGCCCCGAATGGCGACGAGTTTTCCTCGCCGTCCGGCGCCACGTGTTCGTCCCTCGCTACTGGCATGAGGAGGAACCCGGGGCGTTCCCGGCTCGCTGGCGTATGGTCGACAGTGCCACTCGGGATCACGGGGAATGGCTCGACGCTGTCTACGGCAACCGTACCCTTGCCACCGATCTCACCGGCACACCGGCCACTACGGGTGTGGGTATGCACCCGCAGGTCACCAGCTCCACCACAATGCCCGGCCTTGTGATGGCGATGCTGGAAAACCTAGATATCGCCAACGGCATGCAAGTCCTGGAGATCGGCACCGGCACCGGCTACAATGCCGCGCTGCTCTGCGAGAGACTCGGCGATGCGAACGTGACCAGCATCGACCTCGACCCCGAACTCGTCGCTCTCGCCGGCATCCGGCTGGCCAACCATGGTTACCGACCCCATCTGGTGACCGGCAACGGTGCGGCGGGAGTACCGGAACGCTCCCCATTCGACCGGATCATTGCCACTTGTGGAGTGGACCGGATCCCGCATACCTGGATTGAACAAACCCGTGGTGGCGGGAAAATCATGGCCAACATCCGGGGACCCTTCACCGCATACGCGCTCATCCTGCTCACCGTCAACGATGGCTCCGCATCCGGAAAGTTCCTTCATCAATCAGGCAGCTTCATGCCGTTGCGCACCGACCCTGCCCAACCGTTCAATTACACGGTAACCATCTGTCACGAGACCAGGGATGCGATCCACGGATACAGCCAGCTCGACCCGCAGAAAGCCTATAATGACCAAACCTGGGGACTGCTCGCCCAAACCCACCTTAGCGGCGTGGCCTGTCGCCAAATCTACGTTGACGACGATGAGCACCTCGGTACCGAACTCGCAACCACAGATGGATCGTCTTGGGCCATCATCCACCACAACCCCGATGACCACGGCCACCCTACTTGCCAGGCCGGATCGCGGCGATTGTGGGATGAACTGGAGCAACTCCACCAGCAGTGGATCACCCTCGGCTGTCCCGTCTATCACCGATTCGGCCTCACCCTCGGTCGCCACTCTCAGACCCTGTGGCTTGACCATCCAGACTGCGATCACACCTGGAGCCGCGAACAACCGATTTCCGCTGCGGTTCCACCATGAAAAAGCATCACACACTGCCCACGGATTCATCGACTCTTCCGAACTTACACTATGATCATCTAAAATTTGGCGACCGTTGCATTAAACAACTAAAGGGTCACGCGATCTGCGGGGCGTACACCCCGGTTGGGGGCGGTAGCCTGGCATTACCTTCTCACCGAGGATCCGCCCCGGGTGTCGGTGGGGAGCTGGTGAGGAGATGCCGGTCATGAACGCTGATGATGCGGGTCCGATTGGTTTGGCGTTGTGGCGTGTTCGTGATGAACGGGGGCAGTCGCTGCGGGTGGTCGCCGGGCTGGCCGGGATGAGTAAAGACACGCTGAACCGGATCGAGACTGGGCAGCGTTCTCCGACTGTTTCAGAGCTTCAGGCGCTGGCTGATGCGTTGCAGGTCTCGGTGTCGGAGTTGACCAGGCTTCCGGTACCCGCCCCGGCCAACGGGCATACCGACAGCACCATCAAGGCGATCGGGCTCGCTTTGGACGGGATCGAGGTCGGTCAGCCGGGTGGGATGGTGCTGCCCGTCGCGGCGTTGCGGGACCAGGTCGCCCGAGCGCACCAGCAGCGGCGGGCGTGCCGGTTTGCTGAGGTTGCCACTGAGTTGCCCGAACTGATCCGGAACCTGCATGCCACACTGAACACCGGCACCGACCACGCCGAGCTGCTGGAGCTGGCGGTGTACCTGCATGTGCATGTCACCCGCCTGTGGCTTGCCCATACGGCCGCGCCCACGCACCTGCAACGCCGGATCGTGTTCCTGGCCCGGCGCTTGGCCCAGGAACGCGATGAGACCAGCGTGCTCGCCGTGGCCGGGTTCGGCGTGGTGTGTGCGTTAGAGGCTGGTGGGGCGTTGGATCTGGCGCGGGCGGAGCTGGACTCGTTGATGCTGCCGCCGGCTACCGCTGATAACGCCGGGTTGGTCTGCAACCTCACCCTGAGCCACGCCTATGCTGCTGTCCTGGATGGTCGTCCAGGCGATGCCGCCGCGCCGATGGCTGCTGCTGAGCAGATCGCGGAGCGGTTCGGAGCCGATCGTGACACCGACTCCCTGGGATTCGTGCACGCTGCGGCCGACGTAGGGCTGCACCGGATGGCAATCACGCTTGAAGCAGGCGAGCCCGACCAGACGGTCAGTATCGCCGAGGACGTCGACCCTCGAAGTCATCCCTTCGCGATCGGCCAGGCCCAAATCTGGCGTTCCTACGGCCGGGCACTGACCCGGTTGGGTGGGCGTCGTAATGACGCGGTGACGGCGTTGCACCGGGCGGAGCAGATCTCCCCGCATCTGATGCTGCGTGACCCGTTCTTCCGCGACACCCTCGCCGTGCTGCTCCGGCACTCCCGCCGGGACGCAGCCGACGAAGAGCTGCGGGGCATGGCCCGCCGCGCCGGTCTGCCCGGCTAGCCCCAATGCCACTCACTTAAGTCGTTTTGGCTGGTCGTTGGCGGTGGTCTGGCTTTGAGGGTGGTGTGATTATGACTGCTGTGTGGGGTGGTCGGCTGTAGCGGTGGCGCTGTCGATGATGGGATCTCTTGACGGGGAAGTTGCTCATCTTCCGTTTGATTACCCGGGGATAGCTGCGATTCCGTCGTTCCGCGTTGACTTCGTCGGCGACTTCGCCAAGGAGAAGCCGGTAGTGATCGTCATGATCCGTCAGGGGGGAAAGACCCCGGTATCCATATCCTGGACCGGATGATACGAACGGTGTTCTTGTGGGATATCCGGTCGGGATCCAACTTCGCTAGATCAGCAGCGTCCATGACGATACGCATCGTGGCGTAGTGGACGGCGAGGTGTGCCCAGAACTCCTGACGGACACCGTCCGGTGACTTGGACCGAAAAATCCGGTCGGCGTTGAGTTGAACACTCTTGATCTGTTTGAAGAATCCTTCGATATCCCACCGCTCGTGATACAGGACCGCGAGATCCTTCGCCGATGTTTGCGCAGGATCCAGGATCGTCGTCACGAGTCGATACAGCTCGTCTTTACCATCCTGCGCCTCGGGGAGTCTGTACTCGATGACACGCAGCCGAAAAGACACCGATCCGGATTTCCTGGGTGGAATGACCTCAGCAATGTAGGAGCCGTCAGCCAGACGCTGCACCGGACGCAGGATGAGGTTCGACGGCACCCTCCAGAGCAGGTCAGCCGCCGTATCGACCGCTCTCTTCCAGCGCTGGAACGAGTAGACACCACGATCTGCCAACACCAGCATCCCCGGACGCAGCGCCGTGAACATCTCCTCGATCAGCTTGTTTTCCGATACCTTGTAAGGCTCAAGCCGAGCGTCGAACACCGCATGCGTACCCAGTTCGACCAAGCATGCGGCCTGCGCTTGCGGATAAGCACCTTTCCCTTCACCGCGCCCTGAACCGGGCCGGCCGAACTCCTCATCGTTTTCCTCCGTGTCCGGCACCGTGAACGTCGTGCCATCAAAAGCGACTAACCGCCAATCCCGATACCAGCAACCCTGTGCATCAGTATTAGCCACCGGACGTATCACCTGGCGGACGATCGTCTCCATTGGATCAGCACCCAACCGGCGGCGAGCGGTTCCAATCGCCCCCGCCGTCGGCACCGGACGACCATCCGCACTCCGCCCGAAGGCTTGCATGAGGATCTTCATCGCCGACCGATATGATTCTTGCGGGAACAAGCACAAAGTGAGGACCAGATAGAACACCAACCGGGCCGGCAACTGCCGGACCCGCTGTTCTCGCCGCCAGAACTGATCGATCACACGATCAACTAACTCCACCGGAAAAGTCCGCGCCA
Organism: Pseudonocardiaceae bacterium; assembly: GCA_050700515.1. Lineage (GTDB taxonomy): Bacteria > Actinomycetota > Actinomycetes > Mycobacteriales > Pseudonocardiaceae. The sequence continues at coordinate 1,321 of JBOHHD010000703.1, read as the reverse complement.
ACACGCCCACCGCCGCCCGGTCCGCCAACCCCAGACCAGCCTCCGCACCTACCTCAAGATCCACAAACGCCAGGCTACAGGGCCCACAAGAACCTAAGTGAGTGGCATTGCGGCTAGCCCCTCGAAGGTCTTTGCCGAGAAACACCTGCATACCCTCCCCCGCTAATGGCTGCCCGGCACGTGCATTTGTCAGGAAATGTCGCTTTTGAGAGACGCCCTCTCGAATGGCCACGCCACGATAGGTGGTATCAGGTCGAAGTGATCTCCAAGGGGGTGAAGGACCAATCGTGCTGAACATAGTAATGCAGTGAAGATGTATTCAGCCCGTGGCGGCATCACTGCATTACGTCGTGCGCTGCAGAAGTGCCTGGTTCCCCTAATGCAGAGGGTAAGAATTGCCTGGGGAAAGAAAGTTTCAGAGTCGTCCAGGCGTGGTGGGGGAAGTGGCTCTGCGCCTGGGGCCAGCCGGCCGGGCCTGCGTGCCCAAACCTGACCCCCCCCGGGGGGTGCGTGGACCTTGGCCGGTGCCCACCTGCGGGTGGGCACGTGGAGAGGCCGACCGGGCCCGTTCCGTGGGAACCCCCCTGCCTGCGGGACGGGCCCGGCCGGTGTTTTCCGAAGTGACTGGTGAGAGGAGTCTGGGATGGCACAGAGAGTGGAGTACTGGTTCGCCTGCAGTGATGTGGCGGGGCGGGCGGCGAAGGGTGCGGTGTTGGTCCGCGACGGCGAGCTGGTGATGGTGCTGCCCGAACCCGGGAGCGCGTCGTTCGGTGACCTGGGGCAGGTGCGGGAGTTCAGCTCGGTGCTGGCCGCAGGGATCGAGGAGTTGCACGCTCAGCGCAATGTCTGGGGTGGGCAGCCGACACAGAGGCTGGAGCTGCTGGATTCCGGTGGGGAGCAGTCCGGGCCGGCTCCGGTCACTGGGGGTGTGGGGTGAGCGGGCAGAAGCCACCGGAGCTGGCCACACTGCTCGGCGCGCCGAGTGGTCCGGTCCCGTGGATCAGTCAGACCGTCAAGCACCGCGTGGTCGTCCCCGCCACGTTCGCGGGCGGCTCGGCGTGCACGCTGATCTTCGTCCGGGACGTCGGTGCCGATCACTGGCTGCTCTACCGCCAGGGTGTCGACGAGCCGCCGATCCGGTTGAGCGAGGCCGACGCTGCCCAGATCGTGGCCGGGCTCAAGGCTTCGCGATGAGCCGGGGGCGAGACACCGGCCGGCCCCGCATCACGACCACCACCGACTCGATGTGGTGGGGCCGGCAGCCCGGCGATAACCGGCTGCATGCCGTGGTGGCGTGTTTCGGAGGCGGGCATGCGTGAAG
>JBOHHD010000702.1:0-7069 GCA_050700515.1 Pseudonocardiaceae bacterium | reverse complement strand
AGCGGGGGTGGCTTTGCGGACCGATCACCTGCCGAGGATGATTGTCGCGGCGGACTACGCTCTTTCGACGATCCGAGGACACCACCGGGTGATGAGCAGCGATGTCGACTTCGAGCGGGCTCGATTCTACGCCATTCCCCTGGCGACGCCGTTCCGAGGCATCGCGATCCGGGAAGGGCTGCTCATCGAAGGTCCGGCCGGGTGGGGAGAGTTCGGCCCGTTCGATGACTATGACGATCGGGAATCCGCTTCCTGGCTGGCCACCGCAGTGGAGGCGTGCACCGGGGCCTGGCCGGAACCGGTGCGCGACCGGATCCCGATCAACTGCACCGTGCCGGTGGTCGGTCCGGAACGCGCCTATGAGATCGCCGCGACCTCGGGGTGTGGCACCGCGAAGATCAAGGTGGCCGATCATCCTGATTCGCTGGCTGAGGATCTGGACCGGGTCGAGGCGGTCCGGGATGCGCTGGGTCCGAGGGGGGCGGTGCGGGTGGACGCCAACGGAGTCTGGGATGTCGACACCGCCGTCAAGCACATCCGGCTGCTGGACAAGGCGGCGGGCGGGCTGGAGTACGTCGAGCAGCCCTGCCGCACCGTCGGCGAACTCGTTGCGGTCCGTCGTCAGGTCGACGTGCGCATCGCCGCTGACGAATCGATCCGCCGCGCCGAGGACCCGCTGCGGGTCGCGGTAGCGGGCGCGGCCGACGTCGCTGTGCTCAAGTGCCCCCCGCTCGGCGGCGTCCGCCGCTCATTGCAGGTCGCCGAAGCGGCCGGACTGCCGTGCGTCGTTTCCTCGGCGTTGGAGACCAGTGTCGGCCTGGCCGCCCAACTTGCCCTGGCCGGAGCACTGCCCGAATTGGACTTCGCCTGTGGCCTGGGCACCCTGTCCCTGCTGTGCGGCGATGTCGTCCGCGACGACGACTCGCTGTGGCCCGAGAAGGGTTACCTCCCCGTGCCCCTTATGCCGCCCGCCCCCGACCGTGCCCGGCTGGACACCTACGAGCGGGTCTACCCGGATCGGGCTACCTGGTGGCGCGAGCGTCTCACCCGCGTCCGCGCCGGTTCCACTTCCTGAGTTGCGGCACTCACAACGTAGTGCTGTTGAAGGCTGTGCGTGCAACTGCACAGCGTTCAACGCGTGTTGACCCATGCCCGACTCGGGGCGAAATGATGTATCAGTAGGGCTCCTACCGCCATTTACGGGTGCAGCAGGGCGAGCGCGGCGTCGTGCAGCAGGCCGTTCGAGGACAGGGCGGTGCCGCGGTTGTAGTGGGGCACGCCGGCCAGGTCGGTGAACCGGCCGCCGGCCTGCTCCACCAGCACCTGCGCGGCGGCCACGTCCCAGGGGTTGACGATCGCCTCGGCGGCGAGATCGATCGCGCCCTCGGCGACCAGGCAGTGCTGCCAGAAGTCGCCGAAGGCGCGGTTCTCCCAGCACGCGTCCACCAGCGCCAGGTAGAAGTCCCGGTTGTGGTGGATCACCCAACTGCCCAGGTGCGTGGTGGAGACGTAGGCGTCGGCCAGCTCGCCCACTGCGGATACCGCGATCGCCCGCGTGCACCCGCTCGGATCCTGGGTATGCGCACCCGCTCCGGCGGCGGCCCACCAGCGTCGGCACAGCGCGGGCGCGCTGATGACTCCCACTACCGGCCGATCGTCGACGACGAGCGCGATGAGAGTGGCCCAAATCGGCACACCGCGCAGGAAGTTCTTCGTCCCGTCGATGGGATCCAGTACCCAGGTCCGGGTCGCCTCAGAACACCCGCCGCGTTCCTCACCGAGCACGGCGTCCTGCGGTCGCTGTGCCGCCAGCACCGCCCGGATGGCGTCCTCGACCGCGAGGTCGGCGTCGGTGACCGGGGTGCGGTCGGGCTTGCGGTCGACCCTCAGGTCCACTGCGCCGGCGCGGTCCAGGGTGATCTCGTCGGCGGCATCGGCCAGGGCGAGCGCAAGGGCGAGGTCGGCGCTGTGGTCGGTCACGCGTACGGATGCTGCCATGCCCGGGCCGGTCAGGATGGGCGGAGCTCTTCCTGCGGATCTTGACCCATCGGATTCTGACGTCGCACGTTCTGGTTCGGGAAGACGTACTTACGGAAGGCCCACCACCGGAACCCCATCGCCAGCAGGGTACCGACCAGGTTGGCGCTGGCGAAGTCGGCGATCTCCTGGACAAGCAGGCTCACCTCGGGCACCTGAAAGTGCAGCACGTACCGGGAGATCCACAGCGGAGTGGCATTGATCACCAGTCCAATGCCGCAGACCAGGAAGAACAGGGCAGCCTCATGGTGCCGCTCCCGGCCACCCCTGGTGCGGAAGGACCACTCACGGTTCAACACGTACGACACGATCGTGGCGAACAGCACCGCGAGGACCTTGGCGGTGACCGGTTTGTCTTCCAGCACCGTCGTCTTGAGTAACGTGAACAGCGCGATGTCCACCAGGTAGGCGGTGCCGCCCACCAGGGCGAACTTCACCAGCTCGCGATGGCGCAGCGCGATGTCGCGGTAAGGCTGGGGGATTCGGATGAGCACGGCGTCGACCACGGGCACGGGCGGTGAGTCTACGGACCGTGTCCAGGTACTCGTTCAGTCAGTACCAATGGCGGCTCGTGGGATCGTTCGTTCGTGGATTCTCGTACCCATCTTCCCGTCGTCGGCATGGTGGGCGCCGGTCAGCTCGCTCGGATGACCCATCAGGCCGCCGTGGCGCTGGGCCAATCCCTGCGGGTGCTGGCCGTCAAGCCCGACGAGCCCGCCGCGTTGGTCGCCCGGGACGTGGTCCTCGGCAGGCACGACGAGCTGGCCGTGTTGCGCAGCTTCGCCGCAGGGTGCGACGCGCTGACCTTCGACCATGAGCACGTCCCCAACGAGCACCTGCGGGTCCTGGTTGCCGAAGGCGTGCCGGTGCATCCGGGTCCCGACGCGCTGGTACACGCACAGAACAAGCTGCTGATGCGCCGCACCCTGGCCGACCTCGGCGTGCCTGTCCCACCGTTTCGCGAGGTGAACCAGCCCCCGGACGCGGTGCGGTTCGGCGCTGAGCACGGCTGGCCGGTTGTGCTCAAGGCGGTGCACGGCGGCTACGACGGGCGGGGGGTGTGGATGCTCAACACCCCGGCCGGCGCGCAGCGCGTGGTGTCCGAGCTCCTCGCCACCGGGACGCCGCTGATGGTCGAACAGTGCGTGCCGATGCGTCGGGAACTGGCCGCGCTGGTGGCCCGTTCGCCGTTCGGTCAGGGCGCGGCGTGGCCGGTGGTGCAGACCGTGCAGCGAAACGGTATCTGTGTGGAGGTGCTCGCCCCAGCACCCGACCTCGACCAGGAGCTGGCCCAAGCTGCTCAGGAGCTGGCTCTGCGGGTGGCGGGGGAGCTGGGGGTGGTCGGTGTGCTGGCCGTCGAACTGTTCGAGACGCACACCCGGCAGCTCCTGGTGAACGAGTTGGCGATGCGCCCGCACAACAGCGGGCACTGGACCATCGAGGGCACGGTGACCTCGCAGTTCGAGCAGCATTTGCGGGCAGTGCTGGATTATCCGTTGGGGACTACCGCCTCCTGTGCCCCGGCCTGCGTGATGGCCAACGTGCTGGGCGCCGATACCTCTGCCGACCGGAGCACCACAATGGCGCCCGAGATGAGCGTCGACGAGCGACTGCACCATCTGCTGGCCCGGTATCCGGAGGCGAAGGTGCACTTGTATGCGAAGGCCGAGCGCCCCGGGCGCAAGCTCGGGCACGTCACGGTGCTCGGGGACACGCTGCCCCAGGTCCGCGAGGTGGCGGTGCGCGCCGCCGGGTTCCTCGCCACCGGACAGTGGCCGAAGAGCGTGGATGTGGACGGAAGGGCAGGGCCGTGAGCCTGGTTGGTGTGATCATGGGTAGCGATTCGGACTGGCCGGTGCTGTGTGCCGCCGTCGAGGCCCTCGACGAGTTCGACGTGCCCCACGAGGTGTCGGTGGTCTCCGCGCACCGCACGCCGACCCGGATGCTCGACTACGCCCAGCAGGCCGAGGGCCGCGGCCTGAAGGTGATCATTGCGGGAGCCGGCGGCGCGGCGCATCTGCCCGGCATGGTGGCCTCGGCGACCGTGCTGCCGGTGATCGGTGTGCCGGTCCCGCTGGCTCATCTGGACGGGCTGGACTCGCTGCTCTCGATCGTGCAGATGCCCGCAGGCGTGCCGGTGGCCACGGTGTCGGTCGGGGGGGCACGCAACGCCGGCCTGCTCGCGGTGCGCATCCTCACCGTGGCCGACCCCGCGCTGGGCGCCCGGATGGCTGCCTTCCAGGGCAATCTCGCCGAGCGGGTGCTGCGCGCCGACGCCGCGCTGCGCGCCGACCTGGAGCGCTGATCGGCCGCCGCCGCAACTCCACTACCGTGGTATCACCCGGATGGTCGAATTAGCATTCATTGACTGCTCGGCCTTCAGGAGGTGTGCCGTGAATCCCGATTTCGCTCTGTACCAGCTCGGTTCGGAGCACGATGCGCTGCGGGAAGCGGTGCGGGCGATGGCCGAGAAGGAGATCGCGCCGCACGCGGCGGCCGTCGACGAGCAGGCGCGGTTCCCCGAAGAGGCCCGAGCCGCCCTGGTGCGGTCGGGCTTCCACGCGGTGCACGTGCCCGACGCCTACGGCGGCGAGGGCGCGGACGCGGTGGCGACCTGCATCGTGATCGAGGAGGTGGCGCGGGTATGTGCGTCGTCGTCGTTGATCCCGGCGGTGAACAAGCTGGGCACCACGGGGCTGCTGCTGGCGGGCTCGGCGGAGCTGAAGAAGCAGGTGCTGCCCTCGCTTGCCTCGGGTGCGACGATGGTCTCCTATGCGCTGTCCGAGCGGGAGGCCGGCAGTGATGCGGCGGCGATGCGGACCAGGGCCCGGCTCGACGGTGACCACTGGGTGCTGAACGGCACGAAATGCTGGATCACCAATGCGGGGGAGTCCGCCTGGTACACCGTGATGGCGGTGACCGATCCGGACCAGGGCGCCCGGGGAATCAGCGCCTTCATCGTTCATCAGGATGACCCCGGTTTCTCGGTCGGGGCCAAGGAGCGCAAACTCGGCATCAAGGGCAGCCCGACCCGGGAAATCTATTTCGAGAACTGCACGATCCCGGCCGACCGGATCATCGGCGATCCCGGCACCGGATTCAAGACCGCGCTGGCGACGCTGGACCACACCCGCCCGACGATCGGTGCCCAGGCCGTGGGTATCGCCCAGGGCGCGGTGGACGCCTCGATCGCCTATGTCAAGGAGCGCAAGCAGTTCGGGCGCGCCATCGGTGATTTCCAGGGGGTCCAATTCATGCTGGCCGATATGGCGATGAAGACCGAGGCCGCTCGTCAGCTGGTGTATCTCGCCGCCGCCCGCGCCGAACGGGGGGAGGCCAAGCTGGGGTTCATCTCCTCGGCGTCCAAATGCTTCGCCTCCGACGTCGCCATGGAGGTGACCACCGACGCCGTGCAGCTCTTCGGTGGCTACGGTTACACCCAGGATTTCCCGGTCGAGCGGATGATGCGCGACGCGAAGATCACCCAGATCTACGAGGGCACCAACCAGATCCAGCGCATGGTCATGGCCCGCGCCCTGCTCAAGGGTTAGGTCGTTGATCATGGCGTGGTAACCAAATCGTGTGTAATGCATGATCAGGCCGCCTCCAGGCCGTCTGGTGGAGTAGGTCGTGTGAAGACAGCGTCGATGGCCAGCCGGGCGCGTTCATGGCTGGACGGGACGAGGTGGGTGTAGACGCGCAGGGTGAATCCGGGGTCGGAGTGGCCGAGGTATACCGCGAGCTCTCTGATCGACACGCCCTGAGCGAGCAGCGTGGAGGCATAGAAGTGCCGCAGCGCGTGCATGCCATCGATCTGCTTCGTTCTGTTCAGGCCCGCAGCGCGAAACGCTCCCTCCCATATGGTCTTGGTGAGCAGGTCGCCGGAGTAAAGGCGGCCCTCTTCGCCCGTCGCCAGGAGTCGGACGGTTGTCGCTTCCCCGGTGGCCTTGCGCCAGGGCAGGGTCGCCGTGGCGGGTGGGTATGCGCGTATGTGCCGCCGGATCTCGGCGAGCACGCCGACGGACAGCGGCACGGTGCGCGTCTTGTTGCCTTTAGGCAGAGCAAATACCTTGGTGTGGTCGACGGTCCGCAGCTGGCGCCGCACATGCACGATCATGGCGCCGTCGTCGATGTCGTCGGGGGACAGGCCGAGGATCTCGCCCTGCCGCAGCCCGCACCCCGCGCCCAGCGGAATGATGATCTGCCAGCGGGCCGCCATCGCCTCGTGTACGGCTTTGACCCGCTGTTCCGGCCACACGTCCTTGATCTGGACAGCAGCGCCGTTCAGCCGCTGGATCGTCTTCGCCTTGCACGGGTTTTGATGGATTAGCTTGTCTTCGATCGCCGAGTCCATGACGCTGCTGACGAGGGTGAACAGAACCTGTTTGTAGTTGTCGGATTGGTCCTGGACGGTGTCCATCCACTCCCGAATGGTCGAGGGGGCAATCTTGCTTACCAGTAGGTCACCGAGTACGGGCAGGATCCTGCTGTGTAGCCGGCTACGCAGTACCGCACGAGTCGCCGGATCGTCAGACTGGCCTTTGATCCAGTTCTCGGCTTTCTCGCGGAACGTCACCCGGGAACCGCGCGGGTCGAGGTAGCGGCCTTCGCGCTTGTCGTTCTCGATGGAGATCAGGAAGTCTTCGGCCTGCTTTTTCTGCCTGTCGGGAAAGGTCTTCGATCGCTCAGTACCGTCCGGGTCCAGATAACGAGCCTTGTACCGATCGCCCTTGCCCCACAAGTTCGTTTTCTCCCGGATGATCTTCCCAGTCCCGGAATCAATGGCTTTTTTGTACCAACGATCCTGAATATGGCCCATGCTGACAATCCCTTGTCCGTCATTGCCGAAAGGTCAAGCTGCGCCGGTCGCCCAGGTTCTGACGGCTGCCGGGTCGTACCTCAACCGGCGACCGATCTTGCGGACGGGCGGGCCCTCACCGCGCCATTTCCACTGGTAGAGCGTCTTGATCGGCACACCGAGATAAGCCGACACTTCCTCTACGCCCCACAGCCGCTCACCTATGTCATGCAC
>JBOHHD010000701.1:0-6597 GCA_050700515.1 Pseudonocardiaceae bacterium | reverse complement strand
CAATCGCGAGGGGTTGACGGCTCTGGCTGACCTGCTAACACCCCGGGCGAGCTGAAGGGTCGCAGCCTAGCGACGTTCGTAGGGCTTGTTGTGGTGTTCGCTACACCTGGCGGGCCGTCGAAAGGGGTCAAGGCCCGGTTCGTTGCTACCAGCCCCGTTCGCGCCATTCTGCGAGGTGGGGGCGCTCCCCACCGAGGGTGGAGTCCTTGCCGTGTCCGGGGTAGAACCACGTCTCGTCGGGGAGCCGGTCGAACACCCGCGTCTCCAAGTCGCCGATCAGCGACTGGAAGTCCTCCGGGTTTGTTGTCCGTCCAGGGCCGCCGGGGAAGAGCGAGTCACCGGTGAACAGGTGCGGCGTGCCGTCGGTGTCGCGGTGCAGCAGAGCGATCGAGCCGGGGGTATGGCCACGCAGGTGGATGACATCCAGCGTCACCCGGCCGACATCCACAGTGCCCTCATGATCTACCAGGACATCAGGGGGTACCGGCAGCATGGGGGCGTCGTCGGGGTGCGCGACGGTCTGCGCGCCGGTCGCGCCCGCAACGGCGCCGAGGGCTTGCCAGTGGTCGCCGTGCCGGTGGGTGGTGACGATCGTCCGCAGTTCGGGCCGGTCCGCGCCGTGGCCCAGCAGATCCATCAGCCGCTCGGCTTCGTTGGCCGCATCGATGAGTAAGGCCTCACCAGTGCTTCGGCAGACCAACAGATAGGCGTTGTTGTCCATCGGTCCGACCGAGACCTTGGTGACGGTCAGGGCGTCCAGCGTCCGTCGCTGCGCAGGTCCGCCAGGCTGCACCGCACCGTCGTAGTCTTCGAGGATCTCCACAGTCGGCGACGGTAGCCGTCCTCCGCATTTCCGGCCAGGCTGTCGGCTGAGCACCACCGGAATCTGTTTGTGTCAGGGGTCCCGCATAGCATGGGACTCCGTCCGGTGTCTGTCCTGCCGCAGGGGTCTCATCGAGGAAGCCTCGGTTGCCGGGACAACCTGCCCGCGCCGGATCCGCAGGGATCACTCGATCCGAAGGGGACCTAGTGGCCGATCGCCTCGTCGTCCGCGGCGCGCGCGAGCACAACCTACGCAGCGTTGATCTGGACCTGCCCCGCGACAGTCTCATCGTGTTCACCGGGCTGTCCGGTTCCGGTAAGTCCAGTCTCGCTTTCGACACGATCTTCGCCGAGGGCCAGCGCCGGTACGTCGAATCGCTGTCCGCCTACGCCCGCCAGTTCCTCGGCCAGATGGACAAGCCCGACGTCGACTTCATCGAGGGCCTGTCGCCGGCAGTATCGATCGACCAGAAGTCGACCAGCCGCAACCCTCGCTCCACCGTCGGCACCATCACCGAGGTGCACGACTACCTGCGGTTGCTCTACGCCCGGGCGGGAGAGCCGCACTGCCCGGCGTGCGGCGAGCCGATCTCCCGGCAGACCCCTCAGCAGATCGTCGACCAGGTGCTCGCCCTGGAGCCGGGCACCCGGTTCCAAGTGCTCGCCCCGGTGGTGCGCACCCGTAAGGGCGAGTTCGTCGACCTGTTCGCCGAGCTCCAGTCCCAGGGGTACTCCCGAGTACTCGTCGACGGCACGGTGCACCAGCTCACCGATCCGCCCAAGCTGAAGAAGCAGGACAAGCACGACATCTCCGTGGTGGTCGACCGGTTGGCGGTCAAGGACAGTGCCAAGCAGCGGCTGACCGACTCGGTGGAGACCGCACTACGGCTGGCCGACGGTCTGGTGGTGCTCGATTTCGTCGATCGCGACGAGCACGACCCGCACCGGCAGCGCCGGTTCTCCGAACGGATGGCCTGCCCGAACGGCCACCCCATCGGCGTCGACGACCTGGAGCCGCGCTCGTTCTCGTTCAACTCGCCCTACGGAGCCTGCCCGGAGTGCACCGGCATCGGGGTACGCAAGGAGGTCGACCCCGAGCTCGTGGTGCCCGACGAGGAGCTGTCCCTCGCCGAAGGGGCCATCGCGCCGTGGGCGACCGGGCAGACCGCCGAGTATTTCCAGCGGCTGTTGGAGGCGCTGGGCGAAACCGTCGGCTTCCGGATGGACACGCCTTGGCGGCGGTTGCCCGCACGCGCTCAGAAGGCCGTGCTGCACGGCAGCGACGATCAAGTGCATGTCCGCTACCGCAACCGCTACGGCCGTGAGCGCGCCTACTACGCCGCGTTCGAGGGTGTCATCCCGTTCCTCGAACGCCGGATGAACCAGACCGAGTCGGAGTACGCGCGCGAGAAGTACGACGGCTACATGCGAGAGGTGCCGTGCCCGGCGTGTCAGGGTACCCGGCTCAAGCCCGAGATCCTCGCCGTCACCCTCTCCCACCTCACCGAGGGCAAGAAATCCATCGCCGACGTCTCGGCCCTGTCGGTTCGCGACACCGCGGAGTTCCTCAACGGCCTGCAGTTGGACGTGCGCCAGACGATGATCGCGGGCGCGGTGCTCAAGGAGATCCAGGCCCGGCTGCGGTTCCTCCTCGACGTCGGGCTGGACTACCTGTCCCTGGACCGGGCCTCGGCCACCCTCTCCGGCGGCGAGGCGCAGCGGATCCGGCTGGCCACTCAGATCGGCTCCGGGCTGGTCGGGGTGCTCTACGTGCTGGACGAGCCGTCGATCGGCCTGCACCAGCGGGACAACCATCGGCTGCTGGCCACCCTCACCCGGCTGCGCGATCTGGGCAACACCCTCATCGTGGTCGAGCACGACGAGGACACCATCCGCGCCTCGGACTGGGTGGTGGACATCGGGCCCGGCGCGGGGGAGCACGGGGGACAGGTGGTGCACAGCGGTCCGTTCACCGAGCTGGAGCGCCACGACACCTCACTGACCGGTGCCTATCTCTCAGGTCGCCGCAGCATCCCCGTCCCTGCCGCTCGCCGCAAGGTGGACCGCTCGCGGCGGCTGACAGTGGTCGGGGCACGCGAACACAACCTGCGCGGGATCGACGTGTCCTTTCCCCTCGGTTGCCTGGTCTCGGTGACCGGGGTGTCCGGCTCGGGTAAATCCACCCTGGTCAACGACATTCTGGCCACAGTGCTGGCGAATCGGCTCAACGGTGCCCGGCAGGTGCCGGGGCGGCACACCCGGGTCACCGGCCTGGACGAGGTGGACAAGCTGGTCCGGGTCGACCAGTCGCCGATCGGGCGTACCCCGCGGTCGAATCCGGCCACCTACACCGGGGTGTTCGATCGGATCCGCAAACTCTTCGCCGCCACCACCGAGGCCAAGGTCCGCGGCTATCAACCCGGCCGGTTCTCCTTCAACGTCAAGGGCGGCCGCTGCGAGGCCTGCGCGGGCGACGGCACGATCAAGATCGAGATGAATTTCCTGCCGGACGTGTACGTCCCCTGCGAGGTGTGCCAGGGCGCCCGGTACAACCGGGAGACGCTGGAGGTGCACTACAAGGGCAAGACCATCGCCGAGGTGCTCGACATGCCGATCGAGGATGCGGCGGGCTTCTTCGAGCCGATCTCGGCGATCCATCGGCACCTGAAGACCCTGGTGGACGTCGGCCTGGGGTACGTCCGGCTCGGCCAGTCCGCGCCAACGCTGTCCGGTGGCGAGGCCCAGCGTGTCAAGCTGGCCAGCGAGCTGCAGAAGCGCTCCACCGGTCGTACCGTCTACGTCCTCGACGAGCCCACCACCGGTCTGCACTTCGAGGACATCCGCAAGCTGCTCGGCGTCATCAACGGACTGGCCGACAAGGGCAACACCGTGATCGTCATCGAGCACAACCTCGATGTGATCAAGACGTCGGACTGGGTGATCGACATGGGTCCCGAGGGCGGTGCGGCCGGGGGCATGGTGATCGCCGAGGGGACCCCGGAGCAGGTCGCCGCCGTCGAGACCAGCTATACCGGCCAGTTCCTGCGCACCCTCGTCGAGGCCAAACCAGCTCACCCGCGGCGTAGCCGCGCCACCGCCGCCGCAGGCTGGTGAACGGATCTCTCCGGACTGACACAGGACTAACATGGGCAAATGGGAAGCCCCGTCGACCTACCTATTTCGCAGGGTGCGTCTGAGGTGCCGGATCGGACGACATTCGAGGTGCTCGCCGCTCGCGACGACGTCCCTGGCGCACTCGGTGCGCGCGAGGTGAAGTTCCTGGTGCTGGGTGTGGACGAGGTCGTGCCAAGGCTGTACTTCGCCAACACGAACACCTACTCCTACCACTACGACTTCGCTACCGGCGCGCTGAATGTCAGCATGCCGCTGGGGGAGTTCAACGCGCAGACCTATTTCCGGGACGATCGCCGCAACCTGGCCGGGACAGTGATCGCCCACGACGGTTTCGAGGCACCCGACGGTGGGCGTGGGCTGTACGCGATGGAATTCTGGCCTACGGACCCGGTGCGGGCTCACCACGTCGCTTTGGCGTTTCAGGCGATCGGCGAGGCGATGCCGTTCGCCAGTGCGGTGCTTGCCTATCACCCGGCCGGCGACACCCAGGAGGCGCTCTACCGGGAGGATCGCGCGCAGTTCGACCAACTCGGCGTGCGGGTGGTGGAGACGTCGACCCTGTTCGGGAACGTTTCGTACACCCCGCTCAACCTCGGCGAGGGGTATGGCACGCTGCGGCCGGTCGACGCGACGCAGGTCGGCACGCGGCCGGCCACGATCCGCGATGTGGCGATCTTCGCAACCCTGCCCAACGACATCTCTCACCTCGCCGGAATCATCAGCGAGACCCCGCAGACTCCGCTGTCCCATATCAACCTCAAGGCCAAGCAGAACGACACTCCGAATGCCTATGTGCGGGGCGCTTCCACCAATCCCCGGATCATGCCTTTCCTGGACCAGCTCGTCCACTACGTGGTCACTCCGGACGGTTTCGAGCTGCAACCCGCCACCCAGGCCCAGGTCGATTCCTGGCTGGAGCGGCTCCGGCCGCCGCATCCGCAGCGGCCCCGGCGCGACCTCGGCCCCCGGGAGATCGTCGATCTCGACCAGCTCCGCAACTCCGATACCGCCGCTTTCGGAGCCAAGGCGGCGAACCTGGGTGAACTCCGCACCATTTTTCCGGCTGAGCGGGTGCCCGACGGATACGCCATCCCCTTCAGTTTCTACGACGACTTCATGACCACGAATGGTCTCTACGACGAGGCTGCCTGCATGATCGCCGATACGGGTTTCCAATCCGACCCCGCGGTGCGGGAGAGAATGCTCGACGATTTCCGCCGTAACCGGGTCCGGCGCGGCGAGCTCCGCGCGGAGCTCGCCAGCCGGATTTCGGAGCTCCAGGCGCGTTTCGGCGCGGGCATCCCGATCCGCTGCCGATCGTCCACGAACAACGAGGACGTGGAGGGCTTCAACGGGGCTGGGCTCTACGACTCGTATACCCACCGGCCGGATGAAGGAGCCCTGGAGAAGACGATCAAACAGGTGTGGGCCTCACTGTGGAACTTCCGCGCCTTCGATGAGCGTGACTTCTACCGTATCGACCACCTGCACGCTGCCATGGGCGTGGCGGTGCACCGCAATTTCGACGACGAGGTGTCCAACGGGGTCGCCATCACCAAGAACCCCTACGAGCCGGCCTGGCCAGGGTTCTACGTCAATGTCCAGGTCGGCGAGAGCCTCGTGACGAACCCGGACCCGGCGGCGGTTCCTGATGAGCTGCTCATCTCGGCGATCGGCCCGAGTGGCGAATGGGAGATCCAGTTCATCCGGCACTCCAGTCTGACGGCCGACGGTGAACCCGTGCTCAGCACGATCCACCTCGACGAGCTGCGCCGGGCGCTGCAACGGCTCCACACCCATTTCAAGCGCGTCTACCAACGTCAAGACGACGATGCATTCGCCATGGACATCGAATTCAAGGTCGATACCCATGACCGGCTCGTGATCAAACAGGCTCGACCCTGGGTCGACTGAGTCTTCCAGCCCTGTGGTGGTAGTGGGCGAAGGTCAGGAATGGTGCGCCCGCCCCGGCGCAGGTGGGCTCAAGGTGCTGTACCTGCTAGCCTATGCGGTGCGACCAGCTTCCGCTGCGGTGGATGCTGCAAAGTGGAGCCCCGCTCCCACCCGTACCGCCGCGAGGCGGGCAGGTCCGGTCACGGAATCCCTCAGTGGGTTCCGACGTTACGTTGTGCGGTGTCCGGTAGGCACCAGACGGCGTCGATCGGTCGGATGTGGGCCCCGTTCGCCGGCAGGCAGCGGGGCCATCCTGCGTCCGGGGGACCGCCCGGGCAGGGGCCGTCACGCTCGGTCGCGCCGAATGAAGCAGGACGAGACGCAGGACGAACTGAGGAGGCCCCATCAGCGTCGAAACACGCATCAACGAACGCATCCGCGTTCCCGAGGTCCGGCTCGTCGGACCCAATGGCGAGCAGGTTGGTATTGTCCGCATCGAGGACGCGCTGCGGCTGGCCCAGGAAGCGGATCTGGACCTGGTCGAGGTCGCGGCCCAGGCTCGACCGCCGGTCTGCAAGCTCATGGACTTCGGCAAGTTCAAGTACGAGACCGCGCAGAAGGCCCGAGAATCTCGCCGCAACCAGCAGCTGACGGTCATCAAGGAGCAGAAGCTCCGCCCCAAGATCGACACGCACGACTACGAGACGAAGAAGCGCAGTGTCGTACGGTTTCTCGACGCGGGACACA
>JBOHHD010000700.1:0-1954 GCA_050700515.1 Pseudonocardiaceae bacterium | reverse complement strand
CGGCAAGGAAGCACTCGCCACGCTGAACATCCTGCGGTCGGTGTTCGAACGGCTACCGGACACCGTAATCGGCTGCACCGACTCGATCTACGGCTGGCCCGAACGGCGACTCCATCACACGGCGTCGTTCGTACACGCCCTCACCGGTCCCACAGTGCAGGCTGACCGGGTACACGACCAGGCTCTGTCGCTCGTCGGCGAAGCCGTGACCGACCGACGCTGCCAGATCGACATGCACCGCGCCACCCGGCTGGTCCGCGACGGTCACCTCACCGAGGGCGTAACCCACGCCGCGGCCAGCCTGCAGTCGGTGCCGCCACAGCGACAGGGAACATTCGTCCTCGCCCTAGCCGCCGGAGTCCTCGACCACGTTCCCGTCACGGCCACCTCTCATGCTGCGGTGCTGTCTTACCGCGACCAACTCGGCACAGCCGGACACCGTCGATCCGCAGGAGCAACCGGTGCCTGACACTTACACACTGCACGGCGGAAACGGCGAGACCGCACTGTCCATGCTGGATGAGATCACCGAGCTGTACCTGCATGCGCACCAGGAAACCGACCAGGACAACGAGCCGCTCTATCACCAGGATGCCTTCCTGACCCGGACCCGGAACCAAACTCAGCGCGACGGGTTCACCATCGTCTGGGCCCGTAGTCACCGCACTGATCTGGTCGGCTTCTGTTTTGGCGTCCCGCTGGGCGAAGGACAGTGGTGGACGGGGAACGCATCACCGCCGCCACCACAAATTCTGGCAGCACCCAAATTCGCCGTCATCGAACTCATCGTGCGACACGACTGGCGCGGTCGTGGCCTCGGTCGTCACCTGCTGGATGAGCTGCTCCGTGAGCGCCCCGAGCAATACGCCACCCTTACCACCCGTACGAACACCCCCGCCCGCCGCATATATGCCCAATGGGGATGGGAACAGGTCGGCACCGCCCAGCACACACCCGAAGCACCAATAATGGACCAACTCGTCCTCCGCAGAACCCACAGCACCGGTACCTGATATGTACCTGACTCTGCGCGCTCACATTGCTAATATACCTAATGTGGCGTAATAAAATATTTTTTATTTTATTGCGCCACACTGGATTGCAAGAGCTTCTGCCATCAATAGTCGGGCACGCTATTCGGTGATGGAGTTCTCCGAGACGATATGGGTCGGGATCACCCGGACCAGCAGGTTGCCGGGCCCTCCGTTCAGTTCCGCGAGCCGGTCCGTTTCGGCTACGCCCAGATAGCGGGCCCCGATCCGGCCGGCCCACTCCCGCACTGCCCGCGGGTCCCGGCTCAGCTCGGCCGCGCCTTCGACGATCACGAAGGCGAATGGGGTCTGCTCATCGTCTATGCAGATCGACAACCGCGGGTCGGCGAGCAGGTTTCGGCCCTTGACCGATCGCTCACCGGTGGTGAACACCAGGTGGTCGCCGTCGAGGTCGAACCACACCGGTGCGACGTGCGGGCGACCGTCGGGGCGGACCGTGGCGAGCTTGGCGGTGCGGACGGTATCGAGCAGGAATCGTCGGCGCTCTTGTTCACCCATCGCCGACATGGCTCATCTCCCGTCCTCACGACCAGCTGAGGCATCCCCGCCTGCCAGCATCGTACGAGCTGCCCGTCAACGTAGCAGCCGACACGGACCACTTCGTCAAGTCGGTCTCCGTGGGTTACGTCGTGCGATTGGCGGTGTTCTCGTTTCAGGGGAGCAGCTGAGATAGGGCTCGACATTTCGGGTACCTCAGACCTCACGTATCACGCCTGGTTCAGGCCGCCGAATTTGGTGGAGAACATGGAGTGACCTTGATGTTGCTCTGGGGGGTTAAGGATTTGTAATTTAATAACTAATTGATATATTTGGTTTTCGTGATATGATTTTTCAGTGGCTAGAGATCGATCTGGTGAGCGTATGGCGATGGCGGCTCGGTTGGCTGGGTTGTTGCCTCGCCT
>JBOHHD010000699.1:0-2041 GCA_050700515.1 Pseudonocardiaceae bacterium | reverse complement strand
GGTGTGGCCGGTGAAGGGCTGCCCCACCGGCTGGCCGGTGACCGGATCCCACAACCGCACCGTCTTATCACCGCTGGCGCTGGCCAGCAGACGCCCATCCGGGCTAAACACCACCGCAGTGATTGCTTTGCCGAAGAACCAGTGCCGCTTGGGTTTGATGGTCGTCACCAGTCGTTTGGGGTGGGCTGGCTGTTGGGGACGGAACGGGGGAACGCTGCCCGGTCCGGAATTGGGTGGTGTAGACGGGTGCGCCTGATGGAGAAGGGCTCGCGCAGCGGTGGCGACGGTCGGGCTGTCATGGAAGGTGACGTGTTGCAGCGCCTGCTGCGCGGCTCGGACCTGTCCGGGATCGGTTGAGGTGAGCCAGTCGCCGAGGGTGGCCACCGCAGCGAGCCGGATGTTCGGGTAGGGGCTGTCCAGGCTCAGTTGCAGGGCTTCGGGTAAGGCGGCCGGGGTGGCGCCGCGGGGGTTGTGGGCCAGGACAATGGTGCCTTCTGCGCCGTAGAGCCAGCGTTGTGGGGTTTGCGCGCCGCTGTGTGCGGTGACCTGGTCGGCGGCGTAGGTGTAAGCGTCCTCGACGGTGATGTAGCCGTTTCCATTACGATCGGCGGCGCCGCTGCGCAGGCCGTCGACCAGGCCAGCGGTGAACACGGACCCGCCGGTGGCGCCAGGCAGCGGGGTGCCCTCGTAGGAGTACTCCCCGGCGCGGGATGCGGTCAGCACCGCGCGGCCCCGGCCTGCGCCGACCAGGCGGCGCTCCAGATCCACCTCGGTGTCGCCTTTGATCTGGGCGAAGGAGCCGCTGAAGCAGCAGTCCAGGATCCGCACCTGCTGTCGCGCCCGGCAGTTCTCCAGCTGGTCCAGCAGCCACGCCGACTCCACGCCGGTCGCGCACAGTTGGGATTTGATGGTGTCGGTCGCGGCGAAGTACAGGCGGCCCCGCGCATCCAGCACCCCGTGACAGGACAGGTACACCACAATCAGGTCATCCACCCGGCGATCGGCCAGGAACGCGCCGATCGCCCGGCGGATCTCGTATTCCGCCCGGTCCAGCACCTGGGTCACGGTGAACCCGCCGATCGCCGGGTCGGCCAGGACCTCGGCCATGTCGGTCACGTCCTGGGCCGGGGCCCGCAACTGGCCGAAACCAGGGTCGGTGTAGGTGGCGGTGCCGATCACCAGCGCCAGCCGGGACCCGGGCGGCTCAGGGGCCGGCGGCATGCCGGGCCAGCCAGGTGTTGATGATCTGTTCCTGCTGCTCCGAGGTCGCGCGAGTCACCTTCAGCGTGTCGCCGTCGATCGTGAGCTCGACGGTGCGACCGTTGCGGGACACCCAGTCCCGGATCGTGGTGAGTACCGCCCGCAGCCCGGCCGCGCCCCAGCGCACGGCCAACGTCCCGGCCAGGCTCGACAGGCCCTTGGCCCCCTCCGGGGCCATGCCGCCGGGTACCGGCTCCACCGTGTCGACGTCCAGGTCGAGCAGCTCGGCGCGCAGCCGCCGGGCCAGTCCGGCCGTTTCCTCGTCGTCACCGTCGTCAGCGGGATTGACCTGCACGAGCAGATCCGAGCCAGCTGCCATCACGCCATCCCACCCTGCGCTGCCGATTTCCGGCCGCAATCATCGTCAATGACATCTGAAGATCGGCCGATGCTGCGGGATTATTACACCCGGGAACATGCCGTCACCAAGACGGCTTCGGCCGGGCTGAGGTATTAACCAGGCACGGGGCTGGTGGATGCGGCGCCGAGCAGGGTGTCGACGGCGGAGCGGAACACCGCCAGGCCGTCAGCGGACGGGCCGGTGAGGGGGTCGATCGCGTGCTCGGGGTGGGGCATCAGGCCGACGACCCGGCCGTCGGGGGAGGCGATTCCGGCGATGTCGTTGGCGGCGCCGTTCGGGGCACCCTCGAGGTAGCGGAATACCACCCGGCCTTCGGACTCCAGCTCGGCCAGCGTGGCGGCGTCGGCGACGTACCGGCCTTCACCGGATTTCAGCGGCACCACGATCTCGGTGCCGGGTACGTACCGGCCGGTCCAGGCC
>JBOHHD010000698.1:0-4988 GCA_050700515.1 Pseudonocardiaceae bacterium | reverse complement strand
CACGGACCCGGCGGCTGAGGGGAGCACAGCAGCTTTCACCTTCGCGGCGGGCCGTGCTGCCTGCGGGGGGACGTTCTCCTCGGGGGCGTTCTCCTCGGGGGAGATGGGCAGAGGCTGAGTGGCCTGGCGGCGCCGGGACGGACGACGCAGACGCTCGGTGGCCGGTTCGGCCTCGGTCACCGTGCTATCAGCGGTCGTCGTGACATCGGATTCGTGGGGGAACTCGTCCTGCGACGTCTGCATTCCGAACAACCGGCGGATCCGGTCGGGTACCGCGCGCACCGGAGTGCCGGTCAGCACCAGCAACCCGTAGAGGGCGAGCAGCACCAACAACGGTGTCGCCACCCAGTGCGTGAATCCGTCGGCCAGCGGATCGGCGATCAGAAACCCGACAGCACCCGCGGCGTGCGAACGCCCCACGCCATCAGCCGGCGCACCGGCCAGAAGATGCCAGATACCGAGGATCCCCAGCATCAGCAGCACCGTCCCGAGAGTGCGACGAGGCCGGGCGGCCGCGTCGGGCTCGGTGCGCATCAACGTCACCGCGACCGCGGCGAGCAATACCGGCAACACCATCGCCGCGGAACCGAACGTGGCCCGCAGCGCCTGCTGGACGCCGGCCCCGACCGGTCCGCCTGCGGCCCACCACATGCCGGCACCTGCCACCACGGCGAAACTGACCAGAATCAGGGCCAAGCCGTCCCGACGGTGCTCGGGCTCGAGTTCACGTGTCCGGCCTACTGCTCTGGCAAGCCCACCCGCACCTCGGGCCAGCAGATTCCACGCACCTGTCACGCCCCGGGCAAAGGCGGGGCGCCTGCGGCTGCGAGAGGAAGAGGGCCGGGGACGCGGTCTGGTTCGTGAAGCCTTGATTCGCGAAATGCTCCCCGGACTCCTGCTCTGGGAACCGCGGGTGCTCGCGGAACTGCGGGAACGCCCATTGGCTGTCCTCGTGTTCGTCCGCCCTGCCATGTCCCACACCGTCCTATGGTTACGTGGAAGGTCGCCTGCGGCGTCCTCGACACGCCGGAGCGTTCCACGCTCAGTCAACGGGCAGCACTGTGGGTACGATCATCGGCCGCCGACGGTAGGTGTCGGCGACCCACCGGCCCACCACCCGGCGCACCGCCTGGGCGATCCGGTGGGTGTCGGTGATGCCCTCCCCCTCAGTCCGCGCCAGCTCCATCTCGACCAGTGGCACGACGCCGTTGAGAGCCTTGGGATCATCGGAGAAACCCCGGCCGGAGATCGTCGGGGGGGCCACCGCCCGCCCGGTCGCCGCCGTGACCACCACGGTGATCGAGATGAACCCGCCTTCGCCGAGGATGAGCCGGTCGGACAGGGTCGACTCCCCCACGTCGCCGACCGACAGCCCGTCCACATAGACCTGCCCGACCTCGACCCGGCCGACGATCTGAGCTCGGCCATCGACCAGGTCCACCACGACACCATCTTCGGCGATCACCACCCGATCCTCGGGCACGCCGGTGCGGGTCGCCAGGGCGGCGTTCGCGCGCAGGTGCCGCCACTCGCCGTGTACTGGCATGACGTTGGAGGGGCGGATCGCGTTGTAGAGGAAGAGCAGTTCCCCAGCGGGCGCGTGCCCGGACACATGCACCTTCGCGGTGCCCTGGTGCACCACGGTGGCGCCCAGCCGGGTCAGCCCGTTGACCACCCGGAAAACCGCTGTCTCGTTGCCCGGGATGAGCGAGCTGGCCAGAATCACCGTGTCGCCGGCGCGGATCCTGATCTGCCGGTGTTCACCGCGGGCCATGCGCGACAGCGCCGAGAGCGGCTCGCCCTGCGAGCCGGTGGAGACGAACAGCACCCGGTTCTCGGGCATCGCGAGCGCCTCTTCGATGTCCACCAGCAGGCCCGCGGGCACCCGGAGCAACCCCAGATCGGTGGCCACACCCATATTGCGCACCATCGAACGGCCTACCAGCGCCACCTTGCGTCCGTTCGCGGCGGCGACGTCCAGCACCTGTTGAACCCGGTGCACATGGCTGGCGAAGCAGGCCACGATGACCCGCTGGTCGGCCCGCCCGACCACCCAGTCCAGCACCGGGCCGATATCGCGCTCCGGCGTCACGAAACCCGGCACCTCTGCATTGGTGGAGTCGATCAGCAGCAGGTCCACGCCCTCGTCGCCGAGCCGGGAAAACCCCGCGAGGTCGGTCAGCCGCCCATCCAGCGGCAGCTGGTCGAGCTTCACGTCGCCGGTGTGCAGCACCAGACCGGCCGGGCTGCGGATGGCCACCGCGAGCGCATCCGGGATGGAATGATTGACCGCGAAGAACTCAAGCTCGAAAGGCCCGCACAGGTGTCGGCCGCCCGCACTGACCTGGACTAACTGTGGCTTCTGCCGATGCTCACGGCACTTCTCCCGGACCAGCGCGAGGGTGAATTCCGAGCCCACCACCGGCAGGTCCGGCCGCAGCCGGAGCAGGAACGGCACCGCGCCGATGTGATCTTCATGCCCGTGGGTGAGGACCAATGCGTCGATGTCGTTCAGCCGGTCCTCGATCGCCCGGAAATCGGGCAGGATCAGGTCGACCCCGGGGGCGTCGTCCTCGGGGAACAGCACGCCGCAATCCACCACGAGCAGCCGTCCGGCGTGTTCGAAGACGGTCATGTTGCGGCCGATCTCTCCGATGCCTCCGAGCGCGATCGTCCGCAAGCCGTTGTCGGGCAGCGGAGGGGGTGGCGTGTGGGGAATGCCCGGCACGGGCAGGTGGGTACCGCTGCTCACACTCACGCCAGGACCCCGGCTTCGCCCAGTGCCGCAGTGATCGCCGTGATCTGCTCGGGATCGGCGGGGACCTGGGGCAATCGGGGATCTCCCACGTCGAGTCCGGTGATCCGCAGCGCCGCCTTGCCGAAGGTCACTCCACCTGCCATGAAGAAGGTCCGGATCAGCGCGAGGGTGGAGGCGTGCAGCTCGCGTGCGGTGCTCACCTCGCCCGCCTCGAATGCGTTGACCATGGCGCGGAGCCGGCCCGGCACCACATTGCCGATCACGCTGACGAGACCCACCGCCCCCACCGACAGCCACGGCAGGTTGAGCCCGTCGTCTCCGCAGTAGTAGGCCAGATCGGTGGTGGCAATGACCTCTGCGCCGCTGCCGAGATCTCCCTTGGCGTCTTTGACCGCGACGATCCGCGGATGCTCGGCGAGCCGGTAAAGGCTCGTTAGCGTGATGGGCACGATCGACCGCGCCGGGATGTCGTAGAGCATCACCGGCAGGTCGGTGGCATCGGCGACCGCGGTGAAGTGCGCGACGAGTCCAGCTTGGGGTGGTCGTGAGTAATACGGCGTCACCACCAGCAGGCCGTGCGCGCCCACCTGCGAAGCCTGGCGGGCCAGGCACACACTGTGCGCGGTGTCGTAGGTCCCGGCGCCGGCCACCACCGCGGCCCGATCCCCGACCGCAGCCACCACCGCACGGACCAGATCCGTCTTCTCGGCGTCGGTGGTGGTCGGCGACTCGCCGGTGGTGCCGTTGATCACCAACCCGTCGCAGCCCCGCTCCACCAATTGGTGAGCGAGCTTCTGTGCGGCGTCAAGATCAAGCTGGCCGTCGACGTCGAACGGGGTGACCATGGCGGTGAGCACCCGGCCGAACGGCCGGCCAGGGGCAGCGGTCGGAGCATTGCTGAGGAAGGGAACGCTGCTCATGGACTGGACGCTACCGCTCCGGGTCAGAACCCTCGTTGGCTCCCCTGAAGCCCGGCCACATCGGCGTCGTCGCCCTCCAGCTCGACTACCGCCTGGTCGCGGCCATAGGCATGCAGCACCAACTCCTCCACCGGACCGCTGACGGTGACGGTGCCCGCACCCCGCCGGGCAGTGCACTGCACACCGTCCGGGCGGCGCAGCACCACGCCGACCGGGGATTTGCGATAGCACAGCCGGGCCAGCCGGACGAGCACTTCCCACAACGCGGTGGCCCGAAGCGGGTCGGCCGGTCGCGGTTCCCACGGAACTCGGGCCCGCCGCACATCCTCGTGGTGGACGAAGAATTCGATCCTGTTGAGCTTTTCTCCCAGCGAAGGCAGCCGCATCACCGACCACCGCGGCGGCCCGCTGCGAATCCGCTCGACCAACTCGGTCCAGGGCCGCTGGGCCGTGTCGCGTTGCACCCGAGCGGCGTATCCGACCAGGGGCGGCAGCAGGATGCCCAGTGCGGCATCCGGCCGGCCTTCCCTGATCACCAGATGGGCTGCCAGGTCACGGGTCAGCCAGCCCTGGCACAACGTCGGCGCATCCGGACCCACCTGGTCCATCAAATCGCTCAGCGCCCGCCGCTCGCTGGCGGCCAGCATGATCTCGGTCATCCCTGATCACCCGGTCCGGTCAGGGCCGGCGGAACTGAGCTCGATCTGCAGGAGCACCCGCCGCTCACCCTCCATCACCGCCCGGTACTCGTCCCAGTCCGGGTGCTCACCGGAAACTCTCCGGTAGTAGTCCACCAGCCCCTCCATCGCTTCAGGCAACTCCACGATCCGCGTCGTGCCACCGAGCTGGATCCAGCGACCGAAGAACCCATCAGGCAGCACGCACAGCCATACGCGCGGGTCCCGGCGAAGGTTCTGTACCTTGAACGCGGTCTGCCTGGTGCTCACCACCACCTGACCCCGGTCGTCGACCGCAGCCAGCACCGGTGACATCTGCGGTGTGCCGTCCGACCGCATCGTGGCGAGCACAGCCCGATGCTGCTCAGCGACGACTGCCCGTGCCTCATCCAAGTCCATGGCAGAGACGCTACGCGGGCCCACGTGAGCGCAGCCGCTCCTCGACCTCCCCGATCACTCGGCCGCCCCGATCGGAAAACTGGCCAGGACGTCCCATCGCTCGCTGCGCGCCCCGATGTCGCACAGATCCAGGGTGCGTGGTCGGGCCGGACGCAGGCCAGCATCCGACCCGAGGGCTTTTCTTCCTGTCTCTGTCGCGCTGATCAGATCACGGGGATCCACTTTGGCCAGAGC
>JBOHHD010000697.1:0-4982 GCA_050700515.1 Pseudonocardiaceae bacterium | reverse complement strand
GCGGTGGCTGAGGCGGTCCGCCGGTCCGCCCAGCAACAGGTCGGTGGTTCGGCTCTATGATCAGCCGGTGAGTTCTGCGAGTTCGGGACACCAGCTGACCCATGTGGACGAGCGCGGCGCGGCCCGGATGGTCGATGTGTCGGGCAAAACGCCGTGTCCCCGGGTGGCGGTGGCCACCGGCGTGCTGCGCACCACCGAGGAGGTGGCGGCTCTGCTGCGGGCCGAAGCCCTGCCCAAAGGTGATGCGCTGGCCACCGCCCGCATCGCGGGCATCATGGGGGCCAAGCGGACCCCTGATCTGATCCCGTTGTGCCATCCCATCGCGCTGTCCGGGGTGAGTGTGGATCTGGACATCTCCGGCTCCGAAGTCCGGATCACCGCCACGGTCCGCACCACCGACCGGACCGGGGTCGAGATGGAGGCGCTCACCGCGGTCGCCGTCGCCGGCCTGGCGTTGCACGACATGGTCAAGGCGGTCGACCCTGCCGCGGTGCTCGACGCGGTGCGGGTAGAACGTAAGGAGGGTGGCAAGACGGGGCTGTGGACGCGTCAGGAGGACAAGTGACACCGACGACCCGCCGAGCTGTGGTGGTGGTGGCATCGAACCGGGCCTCGGCCGGGGTATATGCGGACCGCACCGGTCCGATCATCGTCGGTTGGCTCCGCGAGCGTGGTTTCACGACCCCGGACCCCATGGTCGTGCCCGACGGCTCTCCGGTGCGTGACGCCGTGGCCGCCGCGGTCGCCGAGGCGGTCGATGTGGTGCTGACCACCGGCGGCACCGGGATCAGCCCTACCGACCGTACGCCGGAGGCCACCGAGCCGCTGCTGGATCGCGTGCTGCCCGGGCTGGCGGAGGCGATCCGTTCGTCGGGGCTGCCCCAGGTGCCCACCGCGGTGTTGTCGCGCGGATTGGCCGGAGTGGCCGGTCGCACGCTGGTGGTGAACCTGCCCGGTTCCACCGGTGGGGTCCGGGACGGTCTCGGCGTTCTCGAGGGGGTGCTGCTGCACGCTGTCGAGCAACTGCAGGGAGCCGATCACGTCGGCAGTGGAACCGGTCAGTCGCTCACCCCGGACCATCACCCCGTCCCTGAGTCCGGCCAGCACCATAGCCATCAGGTATCGCGTCCAGGGGCTGCAGAGGTGTGTCGCGCGGTGGTCACCGAGGAACCGTTGGACGTCGAGGAACACGCTCGTTTGGTGGCCGGCCGGGCGGCCGGTGCGTTGGTGAGCTTCTCCGGGGTGGTCCGGGACCACGACGGAGACCGGCGAGTGCGCGCGTTGGAATACTCCGCCCACCCCAGCGCCGGCGAGGTGATCATGCGGGTGGCGGCCCAGATCGCTGCGGCGCACCCCGCGGTGCAGGCACTGGCCATCAGCCACCGGGTAGGGCCGCTGGCCATCGGCGATTCCGCGTTGGCGTGCGCCGTGTCCGCGGCGCATCGCGAAGAGGCCTTCGCGGGGTGCATGGCGCTGGTCGATGAGGTCAAGCTGCAGTTGCCGATCTGGAAGCGACAGGAGTTCGCCGACGGCTCCGAAGAATGGGTCAACTGCCCCTGAGACCGGCTGAGATCCACTCCGGCGGACTTCGGTGTGACCCCCGCCGCATCGGGGAACGACGGGGATCGCGCTGCTCGCTGGAGTCCGCTCGCCCAGCGGGTCAACAGGGAGATGCGACCACGGGTGAGCGGGTCGCCGGGTCGGCTCAACGCAGGATCAGTCGCTGGCCGGGATAGATGCTGTCCGGATCGGAGATCATCTCGATGTTCCGGTGGTGGATCTCCTGCCAGCCGCCCGCAACCAGGTATCGGTGGGCGATCGTGCTCAGGGTGTCGCCGGGGAGGACGACGCATTCGGTGCCGGGCTTGTCGAACCGGAAGGGGAACACCGTCGTCGACATCGTTACCTGCTCGGTGGCAGGGACCGCGTCGCTTGCGGGGTCGCTTGCGGAAAGCCCGTCCCCGGTCGATTCGGAGGCGGCCTGGGCAGGTACAGCAAGGGCGAACGGGACACCGAAGATGGCGCTGATTGCCATGGTGCGAACTAATCGAAGGGCCGCATATGACGGACTTCGGTGCTTCTCAGCATAGTGAGGCATTTCCGCTCTCTCAATGATCGTCGGCCGGTTTCGGGTCCGGCATCCGCGACGGTACGTAGGTCACCCAGGCGCCACGCAATGATCGATGGCTGTGACCAGCGTCATATCAAGCGAAGCCCCACCATGCCGACAGCTCGTGTCTTCGCAGCTAGCCGGCTCAGGGATGGCCCCATACCGACGAAGGCAATTCACCATCGGTGTAGTTGTCCGAATATCTTTCGGGCGTCCCCGGGTCGGGTTACTTCGGTGCCCGGTTCACCCGCCCGCAAAGGGCGGCAACACGTCGAGCTCGGCATCATTCGCTATCGGCGCATACCGGTCTCGAACCGCCACGGAGTCGAGTAGGAAGCTGCAGCCGACCAATACCTTGCTCAGCGCCTGTCCGTGCCGATCCGTCACCACGTCCAGGACGTCGGCAACCGAGGCACCTTCCTTCAGCTCGATATCCTCACTGCGCAGGCCTGCGGCGGCGCGCGCACCTGCGAAGTAACGTACAGTCACCACGGGCATAGCAGCTCAGCCCCCATCGGAAGTCACCACATCCACACTACCGGAGTAATTCACCCGATCGCCCTCTGGTGAGCCCCCAGGGGGCGGTGCAAACGCATGGGGACATGCGCGCTGGAGGCGGTCACCCATCCGCGTGCGCGATCCGCAGCTACGGAGGTAATGTAGCTCCCCGTGCCGCACTATCGGATGTCCGAGATCGCTGAGCTGTTCGGCGTAAGTGATGACACGGTCCGACGCTGGGCCGATTCCGGGCAGCTGACCGCTGTTCGAGATGGTGGTGGCCGCAAGGCCGTCGACGGTGTCGAGCTGGCCGCGTTCGCCAAATCGCAGGCGCACTCGACGCCGGACCCGTCTTTGGTGGACCGTTCGGCACGCAACCGCTTCGTCGGACTGGTCACGGAGGTGATCGCCGACCAGGTGATGGCGCAGGTGGAGATCCAGTGCGGCCCGCACCGGGTGGTCTCGTTGATGAGCAGCGAGGCGGTACGCGAGTTGGGGCTCGAACCGGGAGTGCTGGCAGTGGCGGTGGTGAAGTCCACCCAGATCATCGTCGAGACCCCAGGAGGCTCGGCTTGACCCCGAGCACGGGCTTGACCCCGAGCAGGGGCTTGACCCCGACGAAGGGGCTGCCCCGGACCGGGGATCTGCACTCGGTCCGCGTCGGGTTGCCCGGCGTGATGTGGGTGCCCGCGGCGGTGGCCTTCGGGTTGATCCTGCTGCCGGTGGCCGGTTTGATCGTGCGGACCCCGTGGTCCCGGTTCATCGAGCTGATCACGAGTGAATCGGCCGTTGCCGCGCTGGGATTGTCAGTGCGCACCGCTGCGGTGTCCACCCTGCTGTGTGTGGTTTTCGGTGGACCGCTGGCAATGGTGCTGGCGCGCGGCTTCGTGCCGGGCATGCGGCTGGTCCGCTCGGTGGTGCTGTTGCCGCTGGTCCTACCACCGGTCGTCGGCGGATTGGCGCTGCTGTATCTGCTGGGGCGCAACGGCTTCGCCGGGCAGGCGCTGGATCTCGCTTTCGGTGTGCGCCTGCCGTACACGGTGGCGGCGGTGGTGCTGGCGCAGACCTTCGTCGCACTGCCGTTCCTGGTGGTGAGCCTGGAAGGGGCACTGCGCATCGGCGGGGAACGCTACGAAACGGTCGCCGCGACCCTCGGTGCGTCGCCCTGGACGGTGTTCTGGCGGGTCACTGTGCCGTTGGTGTTGCCCGGACTGGGCTCGGGGATGGTGCTTGCCTTCGCCCGCTGTCTCGGCGAGTTCGGCGCCACCATCGCCTTCGCGGGCAGCCTGCAGGGTGTGACCAGGACCTTGCCGCTGGAGGTGTACCTGCAGCGGGAAGTCGATCCCCACGGTGCGATCGCCCTGTCGCTGGTGCTGGTTGCCGTGGCGATCGTGGTGATCGCCGTGGCTCGGCCACGCGCGGCGGAGGGACTGCGATGAGCTCAGGGCTGCACGCCGAGGTCCAGGTCCGTCGGGACGACTTCGACCTGGACGTGACGATGCATGTCGGTGTCGGCGAGGTGCTCGCGGTGCTGGGACGCAATGGGTCCGGCAAGTCCACTCTGCTGGCCGCGATCGCGGGCCTGCTGCGCCCGGATACCGGCCGGGTCACCCTGGCCGATCGAGTGCTCACCGACACCGCTGCCGCCGTGCAGGTGCCGCCGCACCGCAGGCGGATCGGCCTGCTGGCTCAGCAGCCACTGCTGTTCCCTCATCTCTCGGTGCTGGACAACGTCGCGTTCGGCCCGCGCGCGGCGGGGGTGAGTCGTCAGCAGGCCCGGGAGGTCGCGCTGCGCCACCTGGTCGAGGTGGACGGCACCGAGTTCACCCAGCGCCGCCCCGGGCAGCTGTCCGGCGGGCAGGCGCAGCGCATCGCGCTGGCCCGGGCACTGGCCTCGGGACCCGACCTGCTGCTGCTCGACGAGCCACTGTCTGCGGTGGACGTCGAACTCGCACCCGCCTTGCGGTCGCTGCTGCGCTCGCTGCTCGCTGAGCGACTCACCGTCGTCGTCACCCACCAAGTGCTCGACGCGCTGGTGCTGGCCGATCGGGTGCTCGTGCTCGACGGCGGCCGCGTGGTGGAGCAGGGGCCGACCCTGGAGGTGTTCACCAGGCCCCGGAGCGCGTTCGCGGCGCGCCTGGCCGGGCTCAACATGGTGCCCGGTACCGCGACGGTCAGCGGGTTGCGCACCGCCGAAGGCGTCGAGCTGATCCGCGCGGGACCGAGCGACGCGGGGCCGGGCGCCGAGCCCGCCGCGGTCGGCCAGCCCGCGGTCGCAGTGTTCGCTCCCAGCGCGGTGGCTGTGCACACGGATCCGCCGGGGGGCAGCCCGCGCAATGTGATCCGGGACAGGGTGGCCGCGCTGGAGCCACAG
>JBOHHD010000696.1:0-9310 GCA_050700515.1 Pseudonocardiaceae bacterium | reverse complement strand
TGCCTTGGTTCATCCGGCCACTGTGGTGGATCTGACGCGAGTGGTGATCGGTCGCACCGAGATCGGCCGAGCCTGGACGGTACGGCTGCGTGATCGACACCTGTTGGTGGTCGGCGTGAGCGATGCTGGCAAATCTTCGGTGGTCTGGGCAGTGCTGCGAGCGCTGGCTCCAGGGATTCGAACCGGGCTGGTGCAGGTCTTCGGAATTGACCCCAAGGGCGGCATGGAACTGGGCCGCGCACCCCGGCTGTTTCAGCACCTGGTATACGGCAACGGCACCGATGCCGTCGAGTTGTTGGAGCACCTCGCCACCCTCACCCGCCAACGCGCAGCGGCCCTCCGCGAACAAGGCAGCCGAAAATGGTCGGCGAAGTCAGGGCAGCCCTTCGTGTTGCTGGTCGTGGACGAGCTGGCCGACGTCCTCGCTTACTTGCCCGATCAAGGGCTGCGCAAGCGCGCGAATGCGGCATTGCAATCAATCGTTTCCCAAGGCCGGGCACCCGGGGTGTGCGTGCTCGGACAACTCCAGGACCCCCGCAAGGCCGTGATCGAGTTCCGGCACCTGTTCCCCACCCGCATCGCCATGCGCCTGGACGAACCCGAACAAGTCGACATGGTCCTGGGCGAAGGAGTCCGCGACCGAGGCGCAGCCGCCCACGAGATCGCTGAGGACACCCCCGGCGTCGCCTGGGTCAAGCTCGACGGCCGCCGCGACCCCGACCGTGCCCGCGCTTTCCACACCACTGATGCCGACCTCGACGAGCTGAGCACCTACGTCACTGCCGGTCAGTTCAAGGCCCCTCACCAGCTCATCCGGATGGAGACCGCAGCATGACCAGCACCGTTCTTGATCTGCTTGAAGCTCTACGCGCCCATCTGACCACTTTCGAGCTGCCGCCTGTGTGCGTGGCACATGCTTCGATCCACGGCCCGGACTTGACTGTGCAACTGTTCACCGACGAGATGCCCGAGTTGGCCGCCACGTTGCTGGCCTGGGCCGACACTCTCGACGAGCCCAGTGGGCATGCTTGGCGGGTCCCTGATGGCACTTCTGTGCATCTCTCGGTTACCGGTCGACTGTGCGGGGGGACATGCCTACGGATCTACTGCGGGGTGCCGTTCACTGAACGTGGCCCGGGCGGTGACCTCCAACCCGGTGCCACCGCTCCCTTGCTGCTAGGCGCCTTGCGCCACCTGGCTGACCTCGGACAGGGGAGCGATCGATGACCACCACCGAACAGCCACCACCGGTAGACCTCACCTCGACGACCCGCGCCCAACGGGCCACGCTGCCACTCACCACCGAGGTCGCCCAGGCCGTGGCCGAACAACACGGAGTATGTGTGCGGCCGTTGGCGATGCGCCGAATCGAACTGGGTACCGGCCGAGTTGAGGTCGTTCCGGTGCCGTGCGGGTCGACCCGGGAAAACCAGTGCCGCCCGTGCGCAGACAAGGCACGCAGGTTGCGCATGGCCCAATGCCGGCAGGGCTGGCACCTCGACCAAGAACCGATCATCGAGCGGACCAGACCCGGCGAGGAGCACAAAGAGCTGATGGCCACCCGGGCAGACCTGTTCGCCGCCTACGCCAAGTGC
Source organism: Pseudonocardiaceae bacterium (assembly GCA_050700515.1). Taxonomy (GTDB): domain Bacteria; phylum Actinomycetota; class Actinomycetes; order Mycobacteriales; family Pseudonocardiaceae. Next base: position 7,715 of record JBOHHD010000696.1, on the reverse strand, counting down.
AAGCAAGCCGGAGATATCGAAGGCTGCGAGGAGATCACCGACTCCGTGGCCGAACTCGACACTGAACTCCGCGCCCTTGGGGTGCGCGGTCGGCTTACTCCGCTCGACTCACTACCCAAGCCGGTGAAACGCTCGACCCGACGGCGACAGGACGCACCGAATTTACCTCGCCGACCGGTCGAAAGGCGCACCCTCGGTCGCGTGTTCGCCGGGCACTACCGCCCCTCGACGTTCGTGACCTTGACCTTGGACAGCTACGGACGGGTCGACAAGCAGGGCGCGCCCCTCGATCCGCGCGGGTACCACTACCGGCGGGCGGCGCGGGATGCGATCCACTTCCCGGCACTGGTGGACCGGTTCTGGCAGAACACCCGCCGCTGTGTGGGCTGGGACGTACAGTACTTCGGCACCGTCGAACCACAGAAACGCGGCGCCCCGCACTTCCACGCCGCAATCCGCGGCGCCATTCCGCGAACCGAGCTGCGCCAGATCACGGCAGCCACTTACCACCAGGTGTGGTGGCCCAAGCATGATCAGCCCGTCTACGGTGGGGACCGGATACCGATATGGGACGGCCGAGCGAAGACCTTTACCGATCCCGACACCCGCGAACCCCTCCCCACCTTCGATCAGGCGTGCGAAGAGCTGACCGAACCCGCCCACGTCACCCGGTTCGGCTCGCAGGTGCACGTCAAGGGAATTCTCGGGGGCACCGAGGAAGCGGGCCGCCACATCGGGTACCTGTGCAAGTATCTCACTAAATCAGTAGGCCAGGCCGCCGGACTCGACGGGACCGCAACGGACGCCCAACGCGATCACGCCCGACGATTGCATGCCGAACTGGCCGTCACCCCGTGCTCGCCTCGTTGCCCGGTGTGGCTGATCTACGGCATTCAACCCAAGGGCGCCCGCCGGTCGATGACACCCGGGGTGTGCAAGGGCAAGGCACACAAACCTGAGCACCTCGGCATCGGCGGACGGCGCGTATTGGTGTCGCGAAAATGGTCGAACAAGACCCTCGACGATCACCGCGCCGAACGTGGCGCATTTGTTCGGCAACTCCTCGCCGAGGTCGGGATTCAACCATCGCACGGCCCCGATGACGGACCCTACCTGTGGGAACGCACCGGACCCACCGACCCCGACGTACCACCCCGACCTGTGCTGCTGCTGCACGCCATCGCTGAGCGCCAACGATGGAAAGCCGAATACACCGCTGCCCAACTCGCAGCGAGCGACCCACCAGACAACCGTTCGGCAACCAGCGATCAAGCTGCCTGAAAGGGAGTTGGTGATGGGGCAGACGAGTCGAATTGCGCCACTGTGGACGGTTAAGGACGTGTCGGACTATCTGCAAGTCCCGGTGCAGACGCTGTACTCCTGGCGTGCGCAGGGCTACGGTCCGCCGGGCCGGCGGATGGGTAAGCATCTGCGGTACCGACCCGAGGACGTGACCGCTTGGCTGGACCAGCTCGACAACGGGGCTGCGTAATGCCTCGGCCACCGCTCCCACTCGGCGCGTACGGAAAGATAAAGACCTGGCAGGAGGGCACAACTTGGTTGGCGCGCGCCAAGTTTCGCGATTTCGACGGGGTTGTGCGGCTGGTCAAGCGCAGCGGCAGGACGAAAGCGGCAGCAGAACGAGCACTGCGGGCTGCGTTGGTCGAGCGGCAGACGCCGGTCAAGCAAGCGGAGATCACGTCCGAAACGAAGTTCGCCAAGGTCGCCGAGTTATGGCTGGCCGAGGTCGAGCGCGCCGTGGATTCGGGTTCGAGAAGTCCGGGCACGTTGGATGCGTACCGCTATATCTACGGGCGTCATGTCAAACCGGCGTTGGGGGAGTTGCGCATCCGGGAGGTAGGTACTCCGGTCGTCGACCGGGTATTGGCGGCGATCAAGCAGAAAACCGTCAGTGGTGCCCGTACCGCCAAGATCGTGATCTCGGGTGTGATGCGGTTGGCCGCTCGGCACGGAGCGGCGACGATCAACCCCGTTCGTGAGGCGGCGCGGATTGAGGGTACCCCTCGGCGAAAACCTCGCGCCCTGACAGCCGAGGAACGCCGGCACTGGCTTGATCTGCTGGAGGCCAGCGAGTCCGCGCGAGTGTGGGATCTGCCAGATCTGACGGTGATGATGCTCGCGACCGGATGCCGGATCGGGGAGTGTCTCGCGCTCGGCTGGGATGAGGTCGATCTCGACCAGGCAGCGGTGGACGTTCGGTGGCGGCTGGTGCGCCGGACCGGCGTCGGGTTGTTGCGGCTGCCCTCGACGAAGTCGGGGGAGAGCGGGGAGCGGCTGGTTCCGCTTCCGAGCTGGGCTGTGACGATGCTCAAACGCCGTCGCCTCGCCATCGGCCCGGACGTCCAGCCGGTGTTCCCCGACTCACTCGGCGGCTGGCGTGATCCGTCGAACGTCCGGCGGGTGTGGCGGCAGGTTCGTGACAGCGGGGAGTTAGAGGGGCTCGTCAGCCACATGCTCCGCAAGACTGTCGCCAGCTTTCTGGATGATGCGGACGTGTCCGCCCGGAAGATCAGCGATCAGCTCGGCCATTCCAAGGTGAGCATGACCCAGGATCGCTACCTGGGCCGCAAACTCACCGACCGGCAGACCGCTGACGTGCTCGAAAAGTTGATGGAGTCCGGCGGCCCACCGGGCGAAAAAAGTCCCAAAGATGTCCCATGATCTTGACTGACTACTGCCTGAAACCGTTCTACCAGGCCGGATGGTGCGCCGCCAGGGACTCGAACCCCGAACCCGCTGATTAAGAGTCGCAAGTTCACCCGATAGGAGTAGCATTACCTGGTACTTTACCGTCCCTGGTTGTGCTGCCGATGCACCAGTGGCATCCCGATGGCTGGAGTTAATGGACGGTCTAATGGACAAGATCCAGAGAGTTGGCGGACCGTCAGCCGGGGCGCGATGACGGCGCAGTGGTCTTTCGTCGTTCACGCTCTAAGGACCGGTAGTGGGCATGACTGGCGATCTCGGACTTGAGCTGACCGACGACATGTACGTCTTCGCCGGTTGCTGGCAGACGGTGCCCATCTTGCTCTACTCACCACACGGTGTGCCCAGCCGATACAAGGACGTAGCCGACCGCCGAGGCATCGACACCCATCTTCACGCCCTGCTGCATTACTCAGCGCTGGTATCGACCTGCGTACCTTCACTGGCCGCCTTGGCCACGACGGGGGAGGGGCGACGCCCTGCGAGTCTATGCCGCGTGGGTCTTGGCCGCCGACCGCAAAGCTGCCGAGATCTTCGGCTCCAGCATGCTGAAACGTCACATAGTAAGGGCGGATGTTGACTCGTTAGAAACTTAATTCTTTCCTGAAAGTTATTCAGAAATCGCGCTGCTCCAGTTGTTGCTGGATGCGTCGAGATCAATAGGGTGACCAAGGGCCTCTGAGTGGTGCTCCCAGTTTCTCGCATTGGGTTCAGTGGTATTTGCATGCCTGGTGGTTCTGGGGTAGGGGCGCCCCGGGCCACCCGGCATATTTGGAGCGGAGGGTTAAAATGGAGATGTGGGTCGCGGCACTCCCTGTCCTTGGCGTATAACTTGGTATATAATCAGCAATTCTTGCGCAGTCGATCGAGGACCTTCAGGGCTTGCTTGCCTCGTAGCGGATCGCTGCTAAACAGGGCGACCAGTACGGTGACGAGTTCTCCACTACTGCGTATGAGCAGTGCCAGCGATCCGGAGAACGCCACAAGGTAGAAGGGAGTTAACATTTCGGGCACGGTGGAGCCACCTTGGCCTGTGGTCCCGGGCGCCTCATTCCCGGAGTTAAGCGCACCGGTACGGCATCTACCGCCCTGTCTCGCAGGCGGGCGCCAGTCCACCTTATGCCGTAGGCGTGCCCCTTTTGGCCACAACTACACGGCCTCGCCGACCTGCTGCCCAGACGCTCTCTATAGCGCGTGTGTGGATAGAGTATGAGTTCCCGCAGCGACACTGCGTCGAGATTATGCCCCCGATGAAGGCACCCATGACCGGTTCGTCAGTTAGCCGGTCGTAGTCCACGACGTGCCGAGGAACGATGCCGACATGTGGCTGGCGTAAGAGGACTGTAGGGTTCAGAGCCTCAAAATTGATACGAGCGCTCCACATCGCGACGCATGGACCATCCGATTCCTCGGGTAAGGGGTAAACCCTGATCATGGAACGAGCGCACTCGCAGGCGTATTGTAAACTTGACTTGGCTGAGCTCTCGGGTATATTGTCCGGATCGGCGACGTGAGTCCACTCTCCCCAAGATTCAGTCATTTGGAACCTCCTCTCATATATGCAACGATGCTTACGTTGTAGTCCGGGTGATATCGACGACTGCCGTACTCTTCGTGTCTTCTTCGGATACTAAATTTATCTTTATCGTCTTCATTGGCCCACTTGACAATCTTATTTTTCGTAAAATTTTTCTATTGAGCCACTCTCTGGGAGTCTACAAGTGCGCTGAGTCCCCCACCGCTCGATACTTGCGACGGCTGGCGGGTATCCGGGGTGTCTCTTCAGATTCACGCTGGTGATCGGCCCTGTGCCCTGAGCTGACGCCTACGCTCTCAACCGTGGCTGATGCGCGCGGCGGGTGGCAGACGTTCGGTGAGAAGACGATCTATGACAACCGATGGGTGCGGTTGGGGCTGGTGGACGTGGGGGCGCCGAACGGGGAGCGGTGGGACTACCACGTGGTGCACTTGGATCGGATCGCGGTGGCGCTGATCGTGGATGATCAGGATCGGGTGTTGATGTTGTGGCGGTACCGGTTTGTGACGGAGCAGTGGGGGTATGAGCTGCTCGGAGGCATGGTCGAGGCGGGAGACGATGCAGCGGGTACAGCGGTGCGGGAGGCGGAGGAAGAGAGCGGATGGCGCCCGATGGGGAAGCCGGAGCATCTGGTGAGTTTTGAGCCGTTGCCGGGGCAAGTCACGGCGCCGATCGACGTCTTCCTGTGGCGGAGGGCCGAGCGGATCGGGAATCCGACCGACACCGAGGAAGTCGGTCGGGTCGAGTGGGTGTCATTGTCGCGGGTGTCGGAGTTGGCAGCGCGGCAGGAGTTGCTGGGGTCGGGGACGTTGGTCGGACTGCTGTACTACCTGGCTTCACGGGACGGTGCTGGCGGGTAGTACGAGTCGGCTGAGTTGCTGTAGTTGCCGGTCGGATTTGATCTGGGTGGCGAGTCGGCGTGCTTGGCGGGCGTAGGTGAGCGCGGCTTCACGATCGCCAGATGCGGCGTGGGCGTAGGCGAGATCGACCAGGAGGCCACCGCGTGCTCGGATGAACTCGGCGGGGATGCGGGGGAGGGCGTCGGTGAGTTGGTCGACGGCCTTTGGTGCGCCAATACGCGTGAGGGCGTGGCCGCGCCAGCGATCGAGGTGGGAATCACCGAGGAACACGAACGGCAGCTCCGGGTCGACGGGGTCAACTGGCAGGAGCGCGTCGGCGGTGTCGAAGGCTCGTCGCGCGTCGTCGGCGTGACCGGCTGCGGCGAGGGCTTCGCCGTGTGCGGCAGCCAACCAGGCGCGAAGCAGGGGTGCGGCGGCGTGCTCAGCGATGGTGCGGGCGTGGGCGAATTGCTCGACGGCGGTGGTGGTGTCGCCGAGGTCGAGTAGCACGAAAGCTTGTTCGGCGGTGGCGTGGGCGAGCATGCCGGGGGAGTCGGCTTCGCGGGCAGCGGCTTTGGCTCGTTCGTAGTGGGTCCACGCCTGGCCTGGGGCGGCGCGGTCGAGAGCTTCCCATCCGGCGAGGGTGGACGCTTCCACAAGCACTCCGGCCAGCGCGGGCCGTTGGTTTCCGGTGCCGTAGCTGAGCAGGTGGTGTACCTGGTCGATCTGAGAACGGAGTTGGTCGAGCAGGGTGACACCGCCGAAACGCCGATCGAAGTAGCGGGCGTTGTCGACTTGTCGGCGAAAGACTTCGATGGTTTCCCGGTCGATGGTGCTGGCTATGGCGAGTCGGGACCGTAGCTCGGTTGCTTCCGGGTCTTCTTCGGGCTTCGGGGGGAAGCCGAGTTCGGTGTTGGTCCGGCCGTAGATCTCGCGGAACAGTCGCTGGTAGATCTGGCTGGGTTGTTCTTTGCCGTTCTCCCATCGGGAGAGTTTGGTTTTCAGGCTTGGTTTGCTGGCTATCGGTAGGTTGAGGGCTGCTGCGCGGCGGGTGAGGAGGTCGATCACCTGGGCTGCGGTGTAGTCCAGGTGGTGTCGCACGGTTTGCAACGGTGTCAGCACGGGTCAGCTCCGGTACCCGGGAAACCCGCTCTGGCCTGCTTGGTTAATGGTAGTTAATGGCCTGATCGTTAACCGGCGCCAATTACGAAGCACCCCTTGCGGGGCGTTTTCTAGTTCCATGCGAGACACCACGGAAGCCCCCCGTGACCGGCTACCGGTCGGGCGAGTCATGGCGGGTGGCCAGGTCGTCGAGTCGTTTCTCGATGGCGGCCAGACGCCGGTCGATCGAGGTCAGCCGGGCGACTATGGGATCAACCGGCGAGCTCTGCGGATCGCCACGCTCGGGCGGGGTCTGGTCGCGAAGCAGGGCATCGAGGTGGTCGGGGTGCCAGCCCAGGGCGAGGGAGAGCGCTTCCAAGGTTCGGGTGCTGCGGCGGCGCTGGGTGGTGTTGCGGTGCAACTCACGCACGATCGCCACCGATACCTGAGCGCGTTCGGCCAACTCGCGTTGCCGCCAGTTGAGTTCACCCAGTCTCGTATCGATCGCCCTCGCGACCGCAGCCCAGTCTTCTGCCACCTATTCCTCCGCGCTCCGCCCTTGAGCGTCGAAGGGTAACGCCAGTCGCCGTTTCGTCGGGTCGTTATGACCGGCTGGGCCGCGCGTCGGGGAATCACGCGCCCATTTCACACTGAAATCAGTGCAAATAATCGATGAAATTATGTTTTTGTGGGAGTTGTGGTTTATGAACACCACGAACGAGGGCGTCGGGAGTCCGGCGTTCTACACCGTCGCTGAAGCCGCTCGGGTGCTGCGGGTGACCCCGGCGACGCTCTACCGCGCCATCCGGGAAGACGCCTTCCCGGCCGTGCGCATCCGCACCCGCTACGTCGTCCCGGCAGCGGCCGTCGATCGGCTGGCCGCGCAGGCAGCCGAGTCCGGCGGGTGCGTGGACGTGGCCCGGATGGCAGCCGAGCGGCGCACCGCCCGTGAGGTGGCTCGCGTGAACGGAGCTGCGCCGTGGTGACCCCTGACGACCCCCCGGATTACGACGCGACCGCCGTCCGGCTCGACCGGTGGCGACCGGTCCCCGATGGCGCGCTGGCGGCCGTGGTGCTGCGCGGCGGGCGGTGCTTCTGGGAGCTGTGGCCGGACACGGAGCCGGACTGGGACGACTGCGCACCCAGTGACCAGGAGTTGGCCGCGCGGCTGTGCGCCGGATGCCCGGTCATCGACCCGTGCCTGGAGTGGGATCTGCGCACGGCCGGAACCCAAGCCTTCGGCGTGTGGGGCGCCCTGGCCGAAGACGACCGGCGCGCGCTGCACCCGATCTGGCAGCGCCATCGCCAGCAGCACAACCCCACCGAGCAGGACGGAGACCCGAGGCCATGACCCTCAACCTGACCCCGACCGAAATCCTCGCCACGCTCGGCGTACTGCTCACCCTGGTCATGATGTGGCGCGCCAGCACCCGCCGCGCTCGCCGAGCGGCCGAGGCCGCCCACGCGGCCTCCCGGGTGGTATCGCTGGCCGGGCGGGTCCTGGTCACAGC
>JBOHHD010000695.1:0-1617 GCA_050700515.1 Pseudonocardiaceae bacterium | reverse complement strand
GGCCGGACGTGGGTCTCCCGGTGGTGAAGGTGGTCGCGCCAGGGATGCGACCATTCTGGGCGCGGTTCGCGCCCGGCCGGCTGTTCGACGTGCCGGTGCGTCTCGGCAGACTCGCGCGGCCGACCGAGTACGACGAGCTCAACCCGATTCCGCTCTTCCTCTGACCCCGCGGTCCCGATAACGAGGAGGTCCCGGCGACTCCCGATGGCGGCCCATACGGCGCGCCTCGCTGCAGCTCTCAGCCGCCTTCGCCCGCCACATGATCACAAGTCGCGGCGATGATCACAATGGCTGTGCGCCTGGATGGACCTCCCGGCTGTTCGGCGACCCGGGTACTCCTGCCTCACCCTGATGCCTGTCGCCGCCGTGCCGGAGCGATCTATCTGTGCGCCGAGGTAAGTGGGCATTCCGCACACGCAGCCGGTCGACACCAGCTATCTTTGATCATCTGCTGGGTTTGAACTCGTTTGAGAAGATCACAGCGGGTGAGTGTTTCCCAGTTATACCACCCCGATCGATATATTGCGGTACGCACACGACGAGCGGTGACTGTCGGTGGTCGCGACGTTAGTCCGCTGCTCAAGGGTGTCGCGTGGGGTGACGAAGCACCGCCGCTGACGAGAACGGTAGGGGCGAAGTGACAGCTGAAGACAATCCGAAGCTCGGGCTTCGTCGCATCATCTCGCGCGGTCGTTCGGGAACCGGACCGCAGAGCCACCAGCGCGGAGGGGGTCCGGAAGGCGAGGAAGCTCTGGCCGCCGTGCGTCCGGACCTGTTCGTGACGGACACGGCTCCCAAGCTGGCTACCGCCATCGTCGCAGCGGTGTGCTGCGGGTTCGGCCTGCTGGCCTTCAGCGGTATCGCCGAAACCAGCGGGTTCACCGACAGTGTCCTCAGCATTGTCTACACGGTCATCATGCTCGGGTTGCAGCTCGGCTACTTCAGCAGGCCGAGCGTCCAGTTGACCCCCCGGAAGGCCTATGCGGCCCTGTTTATCCAAGCATGTCTGGTCTACCTGCCGATCCTGCAATTCGGCACGCTGTGGCTCGGCTTTCCCGGCTTCTTGGCGGGCAGTGTGCTGATCGCGCTGCCCGCGCGACGGGCGATCCCGTTGTTCGCGCTGATCGTGGCGAGCATGGCCATCCTCGAGTTGACCGTCGGGGCCAAACTGGTATCGGACGTCTACGCCGTCACCTACACCGTCGTCTCGACTGTTATTACCGGGCTCATCGTCTACGGGCTCACCAGGCTGGCGCGTCTCGTCGGCGACCTGTACGGCGCCAGGGACGAGCTGCGCAGAATGGCGATCGCCGAAGAGCGGCTCCGATTCGCCAGAGACGCCCACGATCTGCTCGGCATGAACCTTTCGGCCATCACGCTGAAAGCCGAGTTGACCAACCGGCTGATAGTCGTTAATCCGGAGCGGGCGCGCGCGGAACTTGCCGACATGCTGGTGATGTCTCGTAAGGCGATGTCCGACGTGCGGATGGTTGTCAGCGGCCGGCGCGAACTGTCGTTGGACGAGGAGCTCCGGTCCGCGCATTCCGTGCTGTCGGCCGCCGATGTCGACCTGCGGGTCGAGATCTCCGCTCAGCCCTGGCCCGAGCCGATTTGCGC
>JBOHHD010000694.1:0-5347 GCA_050700515.1 Pseudonocardiaceae bacterium | reverse complement strand
GGTTCATTCTCCCCAACCAGCGATCATGAGGTGGGCTGGTGGTGCACAGCAGGCGCTTGGGCCGGATCGCGGGAAGCAGGTCGGTGCGCTGAGGTCTTACCGATGGATTCGGTGGTCTGAAGTAGCGTTGATTCCACGCTAAGCGTCCTTGACGTTGCCCTGTCCAGGCGCTGGAGCGACCGCACTTCTCACGTTGCGGGAAGGAGGGGACCCGGCAGTGGACCGAGCACCGCAGCTCGCCGTCGAGCTACCCGTAACCTGACGGCCGTGGCGCACTCACATGACGGGATTGACTGGGCGGGCTGGTTCGAGCGGCTGCGTGAGGCGGACCAGCTGGCCGCCGATGAGCAGCGGCAGGTGGCGGTGCGGCTGGTGCGGCCGGACACCCAGGTGGTGGTCGACGTGGGAAGTGGCGCGGGAGGGATGAGCGCGGCATTCGCCGAGGCGCTGCCTGCGGGTGGCACTGTGGTGCTGGTGGACAGCGCGCCCGAATTGCTGCACGCCGCCACGGCGCAGGTCCGGACGGTCAGCGGCGAACGGGTCGAGGTCCGGGCCGTGCAGGCCGACGCCGACGACGATGCACTGCTGGACCTGGTTCCGCGCGCCTACCTGGTGTTCGCCTCGTTCGTCCTGCACCACCTGCCCGACCAGCAGCGTGGCCTCGAGCGGCTGAGCGCGCTGGTCCGGCCGGGAGGCCGGCTCGCGTTGGTCGAGTGGGGGCTGGAGCAGCGGTGCCTGCCGTGGGATCTCGGGCTCGGCGAGCCGGACCTGCAGGGACGGCTGGGGGCGGCACACGGGGAATGGTTCCGGCAGATGCGCGCCGCGATGGACGGTGTCGTGCGCCTGTCCGTGGGGTGGAACCGGGCGCTGAGCGACGCCGGGCTGGAGGACGTCAGCTCGTTCAGCTACCTGGTGGACCGGCCCGCGCCGCCCAACGGTGAGGTGCGCGCGGCCGTGTTGCGCTGGCTGTCCGGGATGCGCGACAAGGCGCAGCCTTGGATCAGCGAGCCCGATCTGCGCGTCGTCGATGAGCTCCTCGACGAGGACGGCCCGCACTACGTCGGCCGGCGCGACGACGTCTTCGTGCTGACTGCGCACACCGTCCACATGGGAACAGCGCCGAGCTGAGGCCAGCCGGTCAGGGGCGGGCGGCACCGCGCTCGGCGTGGTCCGCGTGCCGTAACGCTTCCGAGAGCAGCGCGCGGACGTGCTCGTCGGCGGCCGAATAGTAGACGAACGTGCCCTCCCGCCGCCCGCGCACGAGGCCGGCCAGGCGCAGCTTCGCCAGGTGTTGGCTCACCGCGGTGGGCGCCGCCCGCACCAGTTCGGCCAGGCACGCCACCGACGATTCGCCTTGCAGCAGCGCCCACAGGATCTTGATCCGGGTCGGGTCGGCCAGCAGCCGGAACGACTCCGCGGCGAGATACACCTGCTCCTCGGGGGGCATCTCGAAGTCGGCGAGCGAGGAGTGCATGCCACGACCTTAACCACCTTCCCCCGCCTACCTCATTAGTTGCGTATCTGCATGCTTACGCATGTAACGTGTCATTCCGTGACGACCACCACCGCACCGGCTTCCGGGGAGCGCACAGCCGCCCCACCCGCCGCATTCCGGATGTGGAACCTGCCCGAGGCCAGATGGGCGGTGGCCGCCGTCATGCTGATCGCGGCGGGTGGTGGGGCGCAGCTCGGCGGGGCACCACCCGTGGTCTGGTGGACGCTGTATCTGGCCTGCTACGCCGCCGGGGGTTGGCGTCCCGGCCTGGAGGGCTTGCGTGCGCTGCGCGGGAGGAGCCTGGACGTCGACCTGCTCATGGTCGTCGCCGCGGTGGGTGCGGCCGCCATCGGTCAGGTGTTCGACGGCGCGCTGCTGATCGTCATCTTCGCCACCTCCGGCGCCCTGGAAGCGGGGGCGACCCAGCGCACCGCGGCCGCGGTGCGCTGCCTGCTCGACGTGGCCCCGGCCCAGGTGACCCGGCTCCTCGACCACGACGAGGAGCTGATGAAACCAGCCGACCTGGTGGTCGGAGACGTCGTCCTCGCCCGCCCCGGCGAGCGCATCGGCGCGGACGGCCGGGTACTCGAGGGCACCAGCGAGGTCGACCAGGCGAGCATCACCGGCGAGGCACTGCCCGCCGCGAAGCACCCGGGCGCCCAGGTGTACGCGGGCACCGTCAACGGCACCGGGTCGCTGCGGGTCCGGGTCGAGCGGCCCGCCGGGGACACCGTGCTGGCCCGCATCGTCGCGATGGTCGAGCAGGCATCGGCCACGAAGGCGCGTACTCAGCTGTTCATCGAGCGGTTCGAGCAGCATTACTCCGTCGGCGTCGTGGCGGCCACGCTCGCGATCTTCGCCGTCCCGCTGCTGGCCGGGGCGTCCCTGGAGCCGGCGCTGCTGCGGGCGATGACGTTCATGATCGTGGCATCGCCGTGCGCGGTGGTGCTGGCGACGATGCCGCCGCTGCTCGCCGCGATCGCGAACGCCGGGCGCCACGGCGTCCTGGTGAAGTCGGCCGTGGTCCTCGAACGCATCGCGGCCACGACCACCGTGGCCTTCGACAAGACCGGCACGCTCACCACGGGCACCCCCCGGCTGGTCACGGTGACCGGCCTGGACCGGTCCGCGGACGAGGTGCTCGCTCTGGCCGCCGCGGTCGAGCACCACAGCGAGCACCCGCTGGGGGCCGCCGTGGTCGCGGCCGCCCGAGCCTCGGGGCTCGCGGTGCCACCCGCCACCGGGTTCCGCTCCAGTCCCGGCCGGGGCGTCACCGCGGACGTCGCCGGCCGCAGGGTTGCCGTAGGACGCCCGGAGGCAGCCACCGCCAACGAGGGGATGTCCGGCGCCACGCGCCAGAGCCTGTCCGGTACTGCGGGCGAGGCCGACGACCTGGAGCACTCCGGCCACACCAATGTGGTGGTCTCCGTCGACGGGGCACCGGCCGGGACGCTCGATTTCGCCGACGACGCCCGCCCCGACGCCCCCACTGCGGTCACCGCTCTCACCGCGCTCACCGGGCGCACGCCCGTGCTGCTCACCGGCGACGATCACCGGGCCGCCCGGCGACTGGCGAGCGACCTGGGTATCGACGACGTCCGGGCGCGCCTGCTGCCCGAGGACAAGGTCGACCAGGTGCAGGCGCTGCAACGGGCCGGACAGCGAGTGCTGGTCGTGGGCGACGGCGTCAACGACGCACCCGCCCTGGCCACCGCACACACCGGCGTCGCGATGGGCGGCATCGGGTCGGATCTCGCCCTGCAGACCGCCGACGTCGTCCTTGTCCGCGACGACCTCGCCGCCATACCCGCGCTGCTCGCCCTCGCCCGCCGCGCCCGACGCATCATGATCGCGAACCTCGCCATCGCGGGCACCGTGATCGCCGTCCTCACGACCTGGGACCTCCTCGGGCACCTGCCGCTGCCGCTCGGGGTCGCCGGACACGAGGGATCGACGATCCTGGTCGCGCTGAACGGACTGCGCCTGCTGAGCTCCCGCACGTGGCGCCGCGCGGCCGGATTCTCCGCTTCGACCGCTCAGAACAAGCCGTCGAGCTGGCCTCTACCAGCACCTTGACGTCACCGTGGTCGATATCCCTCTGGGGTATGAGACCGCGGATACCCCGACGGCCAATGGAACTTGCCCAGCGGCAAGCTCGACGAGGGCGAAGACCTGCAAGCCGCCCTCATCCGAGAGACCCGCGAGGAGATCGGCTTGCGCTTGCGTCGCGACGCCGTGCGCATGGTCACCACCGTTCACTATCTCAACCCCGAAGGCCACGCCCGCGTCGGCTTCTTCTTCCACGCGCTCACCTGGGACGGCGAGCCACGCAACACCGAACCGCACAAGTGCGCCAGGATCGACTGGTTCCCGATGGACCAGCTCCCCGACAACACCGTGCCCTACAGCCGTGCCGGTGTGGAGCTGTATCGCCGAGGCGAGCCCTTCGGCCTTCAGGGCTGGCCACACCACTCCGACGTTGCCCTGTCGCACTGAGGCTCTGTGCGGCTCAGCTCATCCTGGCTGCTTGAAACCACCAAATCACCACCGCGCGATGGCCAGTTCGTGCCTGGCTGAACGTCAGCGAAATCATTCGTCAGATGTGTTTTTGGTTCGCCTGTCTGCTCGTCTGCCGGTATTGCTCATGAAAACCTTGGGCGATCGTTTCCCGGGGAAAGCAGGCCATGAGCGCCCGATCGAGCTCGATCGCCCGTGACAGGACCGTGTCGGTCACTCGTACCGAGGTCAGTGCCTGACTGCCGTGTTCGGCGGCCTCCTCAAGCGATCCGAGGTGCGCCAGCGCGATACTCAGATCGATGCGGGCGATAGCCTCCCGGGTAGGTTTACGGTCTGCCGGAGCGGCCGACTCATACGTCGCCAGCGCTGCGCGGGCATGTGTCTCGGCCTGCTTGTAGTCGGCCAGCCAGATATAGGACGAGGCAGGGTGGGCGGTAATGGCATACGAGGCATAGATGCCGTTATCCACTACGAATCGGCCTGGTGGTCTGGTGCGCAGCCGCTCGTGCAGTTCGTAGGCTTCGGCCAGCAGCTCGGCGCACTCGGCACGCTGACCCTGGCGGGCGTAGGCACGGGCTGCCTGAGTGCGAAGTGCCACGGCCAAGGGGTGCTGGTCGGGTATTTTGTCGATTCCCTTCTGAACGGCCAGCACCGCCTTGCCGGGCTGGGCCGTATAGAACGCGATCGAGGCCATTGTCTCGGTCGCCCTGGCACACAGCACGCCGTGGCCGGCCTGGTCGGCATGCTCGTAGCAGTCGATGGCGTACGCCTCGGCGGCGAGCGGGAAGCCCAGATCCTGCGCCTGGGGAGCCAGCACCTCGGACAGCCAGGCGGCGTACACGTACAGCTCCCGCTTCTCCTTAAGCGTGTGCCGACCCTGGATGAGCTGGTCGACGCGCCACCGGTAGGCACGGGCCACGGCGAACAATTCGCCGGGTTGCTGCACACAATGCGACCGGTCTAGGTCGGTCAGCACTGCTTCCAGATGGTTGAGCGTGCCGGCGCCGATGGAGGACACGGCTGCGTTGCGGGTGAACTCCATCGCTTCCTCGACTGAGTCCCGTAGCACGTTGGTGAGGGTCTGCGGGCTGAGCGCGGTGACAAGGCCCAGGTTGAGGGCGGTGCGCCGATTCGTGGTGGCCTCCGTCCCGGATCTGGTCGTTCAGTAGTCCGCCGCATAGTGCGAGGCCCAGGCGTAGGCGTGCCTGGTCGGGCAGGGCTAACCCGTCTGCGATGCGTTCGAACACATCAAGGGTGCTGACCACACGGTTTCCATTCATGATAAAGCAGATGGTGCCCTGCGACAGTCCGGTCGCGGTCCCGATCCGGGTCTGG
>JBOHHD010000693.1:0-5238 GCA_050700515.1 Pseudonocardiaceae bacterium | reverse complement strand
GATCCTCGCCGACGCCTGGATCGGAGGGCAGCGCCGTACCGGCGAGGTCGCCACCGAGGATCGAGACGTCGCCCACCCCGTCGTCACAGGTCGCCTCGATGATCTGAGCCTGGAGCAGGTCCGCGATGTCGAGGTCGACAGCGGTGGCCGAGGAGGTGTTCCCCGCAGCGGTCACCTTGAGCACTCCGACACCCAGCGGCGAAGGCAGCTCGACAAGCGCCTCCTCGCCGTCGGGCGGAGATTGCACCTGCGGGGTCGGGTCGATGGGCAGCAGACCCTCAGCCGAGAGTCCGTACGCGGATGCGGTGGGCTCATCAGCAGCACTGCCGGACACAGTTCCCAGGAGCAGGGCGGCCACCGCAGTGGCGGCACCGATTCCTGCGGCACCAGCACCGGCGAGCTTCCTACTGATCACGTGTTGTCCTTTCGTCATTGCTCGTCTCGCTCATTGATCATCGACGATGACGAGCGTGCCGAGGGGTACCTCGGTCAACTGATCGAGAGCGTCGGGCGGGACCCGGATGCAGCCGTCGCTGGAACGAGTACCGAAGACGTCATCGGTGGGCCAGGTATGGATGGCGACGGTCCCCGGCCCGCCACCGAAACTGTCCAGAGTGGGGCTGTGAGTACCCAACGGCAGGATCACCGGCGAGTACCGCTGCTTGTCGTCGCTGAAAGAGCCGAGCAGAAACGTCCGCCCCGGTGGTGTGGGAGCGGATTTCTTGCCGATCCCGATGGTCCACTCGTCCACGAGCGCTCCATCACGGAACAGCTCCATACCAAACGAACGAAGGTGGACCCGGATCAGGTACGGCGTCACAGCGCGATCAAGGCCACCGGCCTGTAACCACCCCGCTGCTCCATTGGGCCGTGAAGGCAGCAGTACCTGCACCCAACCCGGCTGTTCGTCGATCACCGGCAACCAGGTGTCACCGATCTGCTCGGAACCGATCCGGGCGATCGCCGGACCGTCAGGAGCCGCGAACACCGGCACCTGGCGCCGGGGGTGGACCACCGAACCGTCGGTGGGCACCGCAGGACCAGGATCGAGCGGGGCCTCGACGGTGGTGTGCGTGGTGCTCTCCGGGAGCACCGACACATCTGCTACCGCTGCGGGGGGAACTGCCGGCGGGGCCACGTCGACGTTGTCGGCGTTGTTTTCAGACGACGACAGCAATGCCACCCCGACAAGGGCCAGCACCAGGACAACGACTCCGGCGAGCGTGGCGAACACCAGGAAACGGCGGCCGAGCAAAGAAGAGTGAGCCATGGCCTCTAACGCGATGTCGGGTTATGCGAATCTGACGGACGCCCTCCCCGACGGGCGACGCGACCGGAGCTCGGCCACGCGATCGTGCACTTTAGCGGGTCCACCGGTGGTGGTTCCGTGACCCCCCACCACAGTCCGTGGCCTGGCCGGCCGGGCGCACCGCGCACCTTCTCGTCCCGATCAAGCAGATGCGCTCCCCGGGACCCGGTGTGGACTAGCGGTTGATCTCGGTGTGGGGGTGCTCGTAGGGGACCTGGTCGGCGGGTAGCGGGAAGGTGACCTCGCCGAATGGCGACAGCGCGCCCTGGATCGGCGCGAGTAGCTCGCTGACCGGGTGATCCTCGTCGGACCAACGCGGCCAGGTCGGGTCGATCCGATCGGTGTGCTTCGCCTTGGCCACTAGCTCCTCCTCGTCGAGTCTGATTCCAGTGTGCCGGGTGGCGGAGCAATTGACCTTCCCGGGGCATGGCTACCGTGGAGGAGATGCCCGCCACACCCACCCCATTGGCCGAATGGCTGCGTGACCTGAACGACGACGCACTCGTCGCGCTGCTGCGCACGCGCCCGGACCTGGCCGTCCCCGCCCCCGCCGACTCGACTGTGCTCGCCACCCGCGCCGGACTCCCGGCATCGGTGGTTCGGGCCTGCGAGAATCTCGATCGGTTCACCCTGGCAGTACTCACCGCTCTGGTCGTGGCAGCAGCCGACCACACCCCGGTGAGCCGTCCGGCCCTGGCCAGGCTGCTCGGACCCGGGGTCGCGGCCCGACAGCTGTCCGCAGCGCTGGAGACACTACGGCGACACGCGCTGGCCTGGGGCGACGACGGCACTCTCGCCGTCGTCCCGGCCGCCCGGGAGATCACCGGACCACACCCCGGGGGGCTGGGCCGCCCGGCACCGGAGCTGGACGGAGCCGACATCGAGGCGCTCCTCGCCGAGCTCTCCCAGCCGGAACGCAAGGTGTTGCACACCCTGGCCGAGGGGCCGCCGGTCGGGGCGACCCGGGAGGCTGCCCAGATAACGTCCCTGGACCGGGCCCGCACTCCGGTGGCGCGTCTGCTGGCCCGCGGGTTGCTCCGCCGGATCGACTCGGGCACTGTCGAACTGCCCGCACAAGTGGGTATCGCCTTGCGGGGAGACTGGCCGCTCGGGCGCCTGGAGCCCACCGAACCGAAGCTGGACGGTCGCCCGCTCGATCCGTCCATGGTGGACTCGACTGCTGCGGGCGCGGTGCTGGAGCTGCTCCGTCGCGTCGAGAACTTGCTGGCCGAGTGGTCGCGGGAATCACCCGCTGTGTTGCGCTCCGGTGGGCTGGGGGTCCGGGATGTGCGGCGCACCGCGCGGGTGCTCGCCGTCGAGGAGCCGACGGTGGTGCTGCTGGCCGAGGTCGGTGTCGCCGCCGGGCTACTCACCAACACCGAGGACCAGCTGTGGCTTCCCACCGTGGTCGCCGACTCATGGTTGGCTGCGCCACCCGAGCGGCGCTGGACCGTCCTCGCGGATGCCTGGCTCACGCTGGCCCGGCTGCCCGGACTGGCCGGGGCCCGGGACGACAAGGGCCGGACACTGGCCTCGCTGTCCGAGGAACTGCGCCGGCCGCGCGCAGCGGCGCAGCGGCGATGGATACTCGAAGCGCTCGCCGAGCTGCCCGCAGGCCAGGCGATCACCCGCCCGGAGGAGCTCGCCACCGTGCTGGCCTGGCGAGCACCGCGCCGGGGCGGGCGATTACGCGATGAGGTCGTCGGCTGGACGGTCGAGGAGGCCACCGCGCTCGGCATCGTCGCGCTGGGCGCGGTGAGCACGGCAGGCCGCGTGTTGCTCAGCCAGGGCACGATTCCCGCGGCGACTGCCCTCCGGGCCGCACTGCCCGAGCCGGTGGATCATGTCCTGGTCCAGGCCGATCGCACGATCGTGGCGCCGGGACCGCTGGAGCCCGAACTGGCCAGGCAGATCGGGCTGGTGGCGGACGTGGAGTCAGCGGGTGGGGCCACCGTCTACCGGGTCAGCGAAGCCACCGTGCGCCGCGCCCTGGACGCCGGGCGCAGCGCAGCCGACCTGCACGAACTGTTCCGGGCACGATCCCGGACCCCGGTACCGCAGTCCCTGAGCTACCTCATCGACGACGTGGCGCGCCGGCACGGCCAGCTGCGCGGCGGCGCGTGCGCTTCTTTCCTGCGCTGCGACGACGAGGCCCTGCTCGCCGA
The DNA here is from genome assembly GCA_050700515.1 of Pseudonocardiaceae bacterium. Lineage (GTDB taxonomy): Bacteria > Actinomycetota > Actinomycetes > Mycobacteriales > Pseudonocardiaceae. The sequence continues at coordinate 1,764 of JBOHHD010000693.1, read as the reverse complement.
ACTGCTGGCGCATCCGATCGCTGTTCGGGTCGCGCTGCGCGGGCTCGTCCGCACTGTGGCGATCAGCCCGTTGCCGCTGACCGAACTACTGGGCGAACTGCGCTCGGCCGGGTTCAGCCCGGTCGCCGAGAACGCTGACGGTCAACTGATCGATCTGCGCGCCGGAGCCCGTCGCGCCCCGGTCCGGCCCCGGGCGACCCGCCCTCCCGTGCTTCCCCAGGCGCTGTCAGCGGAGCAACTGGTGACGCTGGTGCGCGGAGTGCGAGCCGGCGACGCGGCGGCCATGGCGGACTGAGCCGACGACCTACCGACGCGGCAGGGTGCTTTGCAACGGCGCGCGCAACGCCGGACCGAGCACCTGACCGGCCCGATCGGCCAGCACTGTCATCTCATAGCCGATCAGACCGATATCGCAGCTCGGCGAGGCCAGCACAGCCAGATTGGACCCGTCGGTGATCGACATGATCAGCATGATGCCGTGCTCCATCTCCACCACGGTCTGCACCAGGCCGCCCGCCTCGAAGCAGCGCGCGGCACCGACCGCCAGGCTCACCAGACCGGAGGTGACCGCAGCCAGTTGATCAGCCCGATCTCGGGGTAATCCGGAGGACAGCGTCAGCGGAATCCCGTCCGACGAGACCACCACAGCGTGCGCCACCCCTGGTACCCGATCCACAAAGCTATCCACCAGCCAACCGAACCGGTCCAGCTCAGACTGTGGCGCTGGTGCCTTCACTGCGAACCCTCCTCGGAATGACACGAACCCTCATCGGAATAACCCTGGCGGGCAGGGGTGCGGGCGAGTCGGTCACCCAGGCCGAAGCGGGAGTGCCTGCCGTAACGCAACCCCCGCTGATAACTACTCAACCGACCGCGCACTTCCTCAGCTGTGCGGGCCGAGATATTCGCCCTCGGGGCCAGGTCAGAGCTGCTGGGGCCGGCTGATCCGGGCATGAGCTGCGCCCCGGGTTGCCGCCTCGGCAGCCCGACAGCGGTGACCTCGTCGACCTGGGTACGCAACACCTTGGCGGCAGACCAGCCGTCGTCCCCGGCCGATCGCCATTCCACCGCGGTCGGCATCGGCGGGGCCGCGGAGCGATCCGCTCGGAACCAGGCCGAGACCGATTCGAAGATCTCTTCACGCGCCTGCTCCGGCACATCGGCCACGGATCTCGCTTCCGGGACATCGGCCACCGGCCCGGATCCGCTGGGTGGGGTCTGGTCCAGCCCGTGTGCTGGCTCTTCATGGCCGAAGAGCTCGAACCACTCCTCCTCCGCCGTGCGCGGACGGCGACGTCGCACGGTCATCAGACCGCAGATCGAGGACGGGGTGAGCTGGTCGGAATCGGCAGCACCTTCGACTACGCGCACCCGCAGCGGCATGTCCGGGTTCGTCCCACTCCACCCGGCGCCGAACGCACCATCAACGGCGGAAGGAGTGGGTACCAGGGACTCGGCTGAGCTGTCTACGGAGACCAGAGCCGGGGGCAGCAGTACCGAGGCGGTGATCCCGAAATCACCTCGCTGCTGGCGCAGCCGCACCCGGATACTGTGCCGCCCGGCCAGCTTGCTGACCACAAAGAGACCCATCTGGCGAGACACCGACGCGTCGGGCGCGGGTGGTGCGGCGAGCCGCTCGTTGATCGCATGCAGCTCACCGGGCGGCAGGCCGGTCCCACAGTCGACGATCTCTACCAGCAAGCAATCTTCTTCGGTGATCCCGCTCCGCACCGTCACCGAGTTCTCCGGTGGACTTGCGCTGGT
>JBOHHD010000692.1:0-12184 GCA_050700515.1 Pseudonocardiaceae bacterium | reverse complement strand
TCGAAGAGCCCGAAGTACGCGGCCGGCGAGTAGACGGATCGCGCGTCGTCGCTTTCCCTGAAATCCAGGTTACCGAAGAGTTGTGCATAGCTGGGTGATGAATCGTTCTTCAGCATCTGGTTCCCCTCGGCTTGGCCGGTCTCGACAGTTGACAATCGCACAGCGAATATTGCGGATGGCACCTGATCAGGCACATTACTTGAACTCGACCGGGGGCTGAGAAACTCGAAATTAACCGCTGGTCACCGTTGCAGATCTTGAAATGATCACGATGCAATCGTACCGTTCTCTCAGCCGGGAGCAACTTCCCTTTGGGGCAGTTTCTACGGCCTCATCCGCAGGTGACGACCATATTCTTGCCGCTGCTGCGAGCGAGCGTGGTAATGCCGCCCGGATCGGTGGCCAGGATCTCATCACCCCTGTGGCAACCTCGACGAGCGAAGCGGGTCAAGATCGTGCTTGGCGGCCCCGACCGGGCCGCCAAGCAGCTCACCGAACTCACCAGGCACCCCGCGCGCGGTGCTTGCAGCGGGGTGCGGGCGGCACGGTGGTTCTGCTCGCCTGAGGGACATGGTGAGCCGGAGCAGGCTCAGCGGGAGTCCGCCAGGGCCTTTCGGACCAGATTCTTTGGCCGGTCGAACAGGGACATCACCGGGCCCACGACGAGGTTCGCGATGGCGGACTCCGCTCCGGGGTGCGGATGAGTGGGGGACACGGCATCGGCCGCTTCGACCGCGGCGGCGAGTGCTGGTAACTGGGACGATCCGACCTCGCGACAGAGATAGCGGAACTCGTAAGACTCCTCGTTATATGCGTGTTCCAACGCACTGGTGCGTAGTTGGCTGAGTAAGTCGAGAAATTCCGGCGCATCGTGGTCTCGATCTTTCAGCTTGGCCAGGAGACCTTTCGCTTCCCACTACTCGGCGAGCCGGGCATCCGCCACGTCCGAGCCCCCTCCACAGCGGCCCCGCTCGAAGGGATGGAAAGTCATCCCACCTAAAGTTCGACCCACCTAAAGCTCGACCCACCTAAAGCTCGACCCGGCAGCGCCGACCGTCCAGGGCGACGACCCGCCCACCGGCCCGGCCGATCTCGCGCAGCCGCTCCAGTGCCCCGGCGGCGTCCAGATCGACGTGGCAGCACTCACCGTGCCCGGTCCCGTTGCGAGCTGCCCCCTTGCGGGCTGCGTCGAAGGCCCGTCGCCCCAGGTGGCCGGTTCGGATGGTCGCCGCCAACGCCCCGGTGGAGGCCAGCGAGCCACGGGCCGCGCCGAGCCTGCCCAGCGCGTCGTCCACGGCGACGAGCAGCGCATCGCGGTTGCCCTCACACATCGCCCGCACCAGGTCGGGCGGGGAAGCGGCGACCCGGGTGCCGTCGGTGAACGAACCCGCGCCCAACGCCATCGCCAGCGGCCCACCATCGGCACCGACCGCAGCGAGCACCGCGGCCAGCACGTGCGGCAGATGCGACACCCGCGCCACTGCGGCATCGTGATCGGCAGCCGACGCGGGCACCACATGGGCGCCACAGTCCAGGGCGAGCCGGGCGACCTGGCCCCACACCGCGGAGTCGACGCCTTCGTCGGGGCTGACCACCCACGGCGCCCGGGTGAACAGATCGACCGTCCCGGCCGCCCAGCCGGACGCGGACGTCCCGGCCATCGGATGCCCGCCGACATAGCGGGCCAGGGGGGCATACCGAGCCACCGCCGCCGCGACCGGTCGCTTCACCCCCACCACGTCGGTGAGCGAGCAGCGCGGGGCCTCCTGCGCCACCACCGGCAGCACGTCCGCCACCGCAGGCAGCGGCACGGCCAGCACCACCAGGGCACCGGAGCCCGCAGCCGCCCGCAGGGCCTCGTCCACCGCGGAGGTGACGTCGAAACCCGCCGTCCTGGCCGCGGCGACGTCGGCCGCGGACGTCGCGGTGCCGGCGACATTCCATCCGGCACGCTCAGCAGCACGCAGCAGCGACCCACCGATCAGACCCAGGCCCACAACGCAGAGCGTTCGCTCGTTCACGAGAGCAGCGCCTCCAGGGCGAAGCCGGCGTAGAGGGCCACCCCGTGCACCATCGCCGATTCGTCGAACACCACCCGGTTGGAATGGTTGGCCGGGGCGGTGTCCGGGTCGCAACCCGGCGGGCAGGCGCCCAGGAAGGCCATCGCCCCGGGGACCTTCGCCAGCACGTAGGAAAAGTCCTCGGCGCCCATCATCGGATCCGGCATCAACTCGACATGACGGTCACCGAGCACCCGCCGGCCGACGTCGAGCACCTGCACTCCCACGTCCTCGTCATTGACGGTGACCGGATAGCCGTGCTCGATCTCCACCTCGCAGGTGCAGCCGTGCGCGGCGGCGACGTAGGTGCAGACGCCGCGTACCTGCTCGTGCACCTTGATGCGGGTGTACTCGGACAGCGCTCGGATCGTCCCTTCCAGCTCGGCGACCTCCGGGATGATGTTGGAGTTGGTGCCCGCCGCGATTCGGGTGACGGTGACCACCGCCGGGTCGAAGACGTTCAGCGTCCTGGTGAGGGTGGTCTGCATCGCACCCACCATCGCGGCGGCGGCGGGAATCGGGTCGACGGCGTTCTGTGGCGCTGAGGCGTGCCCCCCTCGGCCGATCACCTTGACCCTCAGCACGTCCGACGAGCCCATGATGGCGCCCGGTCTGCTCTGCACCAGTCCACAATCCAGCGTGGAGGTGATATGAACGGCCAGCGCCTGTTCCGGCATCCCGGCGACGTCCAGCAAGCCCTCCTCCAACATGTGCCGTGCCCCGTGGAAGCCTTCCTCCCCCGGCTGGAACATCAGCAGCACCCGTCCGGCGAGCTCGTCGCGCTGATCGGCGATCATCCGGGCGGCCGAGGCCAGCATCGCGACGTGCATGTCGTGGCCGCAGGCGTGCATCACGCCCGGCAACTGCGAGCTGAACGGCACCCCCGACTGCTCGGTGAGCGGCAGCGCATCCATATCCGCCCGCAGTAACACCGTCGGTCCGGGTCGGGCGCCCTCGATCACCCCGACCACCGAACTCGTCGAGCGTCCGGTCCGCACCTGAACCGGCAGGTCAGCCAGAGCGGTCAACACGGCCGACTGGGTATCGGGCAGGTGTAGACCCTGCTCAGGCTGCCGGTGCAGCGCCCTGCGCAGCGCGACCGTGCGCGGCTGCAGTGTCCTGGCGGCGGCCGCTAAAGTGGTCGAGTAGCTTCGGGAACGGCAGCTGCTGTGGCGGCGGTGGCGGGGCGTGGGGGTGGTCACGGCCTCCCATCCTCGCACCCCGTCCTCAAGTCAAGGCGCCGGATGCGGTGACCGCGCTTCCATGCGGTGCGTGGCAGCGCATACCGTTGTGTCGTGACGGTCACCGGCTTTGCCGTCGCCGTGGTTCGAGAGGAAGGGCGTTGGCAGTGCACCCCTTTGGATGCTGCCGCCCTGCAAGACCTCGACACGGCGATCACCGAGCTGCGAAGACAACGCTCCACGGGAGCGGTCTTCGGTTTGCTCGCAGTGGATGACGAATTCTTTATCGTGGTCCGGCCGGTACCGGGGGGGGTGGCATTACTGCTCTCCGATGCCGCTGCCGCGCTGGATTACGACGTCGCGGCCGACGTACTCGACCTGCTGCGCGTCGAAGTTCCCGACGAGGAGGCCGTAGATGCCGACGATGTCTGGCCGGAGGGCGACTTCGGATTGCTCGCCGACCTGGGTCTGCCTGCCGCCGAGATGCAAGTGATCATCGATGAGGTGCAGCTGTACCCCGACGAACAGCTCGACATGATCGCCCAGCGCTGTGGATTCCAGTCCCAGCTCGCGGCGCTGCTGGAGAAACAGCCCGGATGAAGGCGCGCTGATGAAGGTAACCGGTTGACGGTGCCCACCACGTCCGACGCGGAACTGATCCGGCGGGCGATCGAGGTAGCCGGTGGCGCCCTGGCCACCGCGGACGTTCCCATCGGTGCGGTACTGGTGGACGCGGCCGGCATCGAACTCGCCGTGGCCTGCAACGCCCGAGAGGCCACCGGTGATCCCACCGCGCATGCCGAACTGCTGGCCCTGCGCGCCGGAGCCGCCTGGTTACGGTCCCAGGGCCGGAGCGAGGGCTGGCGGCTGACCGGCTGCACCCTCGCCGTCACCGTGGAACCCTGCACCATGTGCGCAGGCGCCCTGGTGGCGGCCCGGATCGCCCGCCTGGTGTTCGGCGCCTGGGAACCCAAAACCGGCGCCGTCGGCTCCCTGTGGGACGTAGTCCGCGACCGCCGTCTCCCCCACCGCCCCAAAGTCACAGGCGGAGTCCTAGCCGAAGAATGCGCCACCCTCCTCACCACCTTCTTCACCCCCCACCGCCCCTAACCCCGGCGTGTCCTGCGCTGGTGCACGGTGTGTCCTGCGCTGGTGCACGGTGTGTTCGGCGCTGGTGCACGGTGTGTCCGCGCCTCATGCATGCCACCTCCCGGCGCTGAGCGCGGAGGTCGGCTTCAGGTACCCTAGTCGGCGGTAGCGTGTCCGAGCGGCCGAAGGAGCGCGCCTCGAAAGCGCGTGAGGGTTCACGCCCTCCGTGGGTTCAAATCCCACCGCTACCGCCATTGAACAGCAAGAATGCCGAGTCTCCTCGTGGACGCACTCGGCATTCTTGGCTTCCGTCTCATTTGCCGTCTCATTTACCCCCTGTCAGGCCGGCACGGGGGCTCAAGCCGCGCCATCGTCATCGCCGACGTCTGACCGGTCGTCGTCTGACCAGTACAGGCCCCCCACCTGATCGGCGATCATGGTTGTGAGCTCCGTGGTTATGTGCTGGTATCGCTTCGTCATGGTGACCTGCGCCCATCCCATGACGTCCATGACCGCCCTGTCTGGCACGCCGAGCAGTAGGAGCATGGTCGCGGCCGTGTGTCTCGCGTCGTGGAGCCGAGCGTCCCGCACTCCGGCCTTCTTGAGCAGGCTCTTCCACGCATCGTGATCGATTCGGGGGTGTACCGGGCCGCCGAGTCGGTTGGCAAATACCCAGCCTTCGTCTGCCCAGAGGTTGCGCGCCCGTTCCCTGTCCCGCTGCTGGCGTATCTGGTGCTCTTTCAGCACCTCGACGAGCGGCAACGGCAATCCGATGGTCCGCTTTCCTGCGCCTGACTTCACCTCGGCGGCTACCACCCCACCACCGTGGCGCTGCGGGCAGTGCCCCGCGTACCGGTGACCGCAAGGCTCATCCGGCGCGCATCCGTGCTTCCAGTTCATCCGCTGCACGGTTCGTCGAATAGTCAACGTACGCCGGCTGAAATCCACGTCACGCCATTTGAGCCCGAGCGCCTCACCCTTGCGTAGTCCCAGCGTCAACGCGACGACGAACCGGGCGCCGTTCCGAGTAGGACCCGCAGCATTCAAAATTTGACGGGCTTCCTCCATCGTAAACGGCATGATCTCCTCCTCGGGGATGCGCGGTGGTCGTGCAATTTCTGCGGGGTTCGATGTGACGTGACCGCGCCGCAGTGCCTCGCCAAGTGCGGTCCTGACCGTTCGGTGAATCTGGTGAATCCGCGCGGGTTTGAACTCAGTGTTCCGAAAAGAGCGTTTCTTGCCGAGGTCGAGATAAAGCCGTTCCAGGTGTTCGGGTTGTAGACGATCGATTCGGTGAGCACCGATCCCCGGTATCAGGTGATTGTAGACGGCGACTCGGTAGCCAGTAAGCGTGTTCGGACGCACCGCCGACGCTGCGATATTCTCCACCCAGTGGGTGAGCCACTGCTCGACAGTCCACACGCGGCCGGGCCTTCGGACCTTACCGCTATCCCGTTCCCGTTCCATGTTTCGAACGGCTCGGATAACTTCGGCTTCGGTCTTTCGTTCGATGTGGCGTCGATCTGGTGTTCCGTCGTCTCGGACACCTACGGTGACCCGCCCGTGCCATCTGCCGTCTTTGCCGTGGTAGATGGTTGAGGCGCCATTGGGTGCGCGTGTGCCTTGTTCGCGTTTGCGTGGCATAGGACGGGTGTTCCCTCTCATGCGGCGTGTTCGGCGAGCAGGCGTGCGGTGTAGGCGGTGAGCGCCTCAGCGGGCACGCGGCGCAGGCGCCCGATCTGGAGGGAGGGGATGGCGCCGGTTTTGAGCAGGGTGTACATGGTGGTGCGTCCGATGGATAGGTGGGTGGCGGCGGCTTCGACGGTGAGCAGGGTGCGGCCTGAGGTAGTGGTGGGGTCTTCGGGGTGGGGTGGGGTGTTCATGGGCGCGGTCCTCCCGGGTGGTTGTGGTCGGTAAGTTCGGTAAGTTCGGTAAGTGGGCTGGTCACGGGCTTACCGATGGCTCCGGGCTTACCGATGGATCGGTAAGCGCGGGTGAGGGGGCTTGGCTCTGGCTTACCGATGGATCGGTAAGGGGAGGGGAATCGGTAAGCGTTTGACCTGCGGGCTTACCGTTCTTACCGAACTTACCGATCGTGGCGGGGAGGTAGCGGGCCCAGGCGTCGGCGAGGCCGGTTTGGGCTTGGCGTCCGGTGGTCGGGTAGGTGACGTAGCCCTTGGCGCTGCCGTCGGGGGTCTCGAAGGTGACCGGTCGTGCCCCGTAACGGCGCAGTTCGCTGGCCAGGCGCCGGGCGGTGAAGGGCCTGCCGTCGAGCTCGGCCCAGGGTGCCTCGTCCATCGCGTGCAGCGCGGTGAGGATCTCGGTGGTGCGCATCCCCCCCGTACCAGCCTGGGTGAACAAGGTATGCAGGTCGGCGAGCAGCTGGACCCCGGGAGAGGTGATGCGTGCCCCTGGGTGCAGGACGAAATGGCGACAGGCATTGCGGACGGTAGTGGGCCAGTGGTCTCCGGCGGTGTCGGCGATGGCCAGGAGAGGTTCCCAGATCTCGGCGGCCCGGTCGGTGATGCCCTCGGGCATGAGGGGTCGGATATCACCGAGTCGGGTTCCGGTAGAGGTGACCCAGGCGGCGAGTTCGGCGCGCAGCGGTTGGGCTTGGTGGGCGACGTCGCGTTCCTGGAAAGGCTCGACGTGTTCCTCAGCGCGGCGCCGGCGCATGTGGATGGTGATCGCGCGGGTGGTGATGGTGGCCGGCATGCCCCCCTCGATCCCTACCAGCGCGGCGGGGGCGTAAACGGCGAAGCGCTGCACTGTCATGTTCTTGGCGTCCCCCACACAGCGGGCGATGGTCGCCGAGCGTTTGTACCCGGCGTTGAGCAACCCCCGAATGTCTTCGTGAGTACCCCCGTTTTTGGGGTTGAAGACGGTGTCGACTTCGTCGAACAGGATCGTGATCGGTCCCATCGACACCAAGCGAAACAGCGCGGCGTGGGTCGCGGAGATGGTCATCTCGGGGGCGGCGACGAAGTGCTGGGCGACTTCCAGGACCCGGGTTTTCCCGGACTCGGGCTCGGCGGAGTCGATGACCAGCCGGGGGGTGACGTAGAACTGGTCCACCGCGTGGGTGTGGGCGTACCACAACGCCAGGGTGGGGGCGCAGTGCTCATCGGGGAACACCGAGTACCGGCCCACGAACGCGGCGACCGAGTCGAGGACCTCATGTCCTGGTCGGGTGCTGGTCCCCGGTGGTGGTGTTCCCAGCCAGCTCAACGATCGCGCGGGCGCGGTCTCGGGCAGGGACTCATCCGGGGTGACAACTGCCCCGGTGGGGGTGGTCAGGGTCCGGTGCCCATACCAGAGTTGTTGGCAGTCCTCGGAGCAGAAGTCCGGCGAAGGGGAAGCGTACCGAGGGTGGCCGCACTCCTGGCACGGGGGGTCGGAGTCCTCGGCCAGGGTGTGGTCGATGGCGTTGACGGTCGTGTCGAGATCGTGGGTTCTCACGCGGTGTGCCTCCTGGGCTCGGGAGGGGGTGAGATGCGGGGGGTGGGGATGCCGGCGGCGTGGGCGAGGGTGGCGCAGCCGGTGGCCCCGGGTGAGTGGTGGCGGATGGACGTCAGGCAGACCTCGGTGCCGAGGGCGACCATCACCCGGTTGCGGCGGTGCCCGGCGCTGCGGCCGTGGTGGGTCCAGTCGGTGGGGTGGGCCTGGGTGGGCGGCCCCCAGGGGCGCCGGATCCCGGCGGTGATGCGGTCGGCGCCTCGGGCGTCGCCGTGGACGAGGACCGCGCCGGACAACCGCTGACGCCAGTAGCCGAGGGTGAGGCGGGGGGTGGTGGTGTCGGTCCTGGTGCGGCTGTCGGTGATCAGACTTCGGGTGGTGGGTGCGCGGTCCGCCTCGGGTCTCATGCTGCTCCCCTGTCGTTGCTGGTACGGGCGGTGGCGCGGCGGGGATTGCGGGCCCCGGCGGCCAGGCCGGCCTCGATGACCCGGGCGACTTCGGTGTTGGTGCAGTCACAGTCCGCGCCGATGAGGAATCCGCCGGCGGCGGTGAGCTCGGCGCGGGCGGTGTTCTCGTCGAGGAGCCGGGCGCCGAGGAGTTGGCCCAGGGCGTAGGCGGCGCGGCAGAGCACGGCGTTGTGTTGGCCGGGTGGGGCGTGGCGGACTTTGTCGGCTTCGCCCCGCAGCGCGGCGCCGACGTAGCCCCCGGGGTCGGTGCGGACCCGCTGGGCGGGCGCTGAGCGTGGCTGTGCGGGGCTGTCGGTGAGGACCTGGACTAGCCAGGCGGGCAGCTCAACGGGGTCGGTGTCGTCGAACAGTTCGTAGCCACCGTCGGGACGCAGGGAGCCGGGGCCCAGGACGTAGCCGCCGTGGGCGCGGGTGTCCAGGGCCGGGGCCAGGGTCCCGCTGGTGTTGCGTAGGTGTACTCCGGGGGGGTTGCGGAGGTAGAGGTGTCGCCCGCGGCGGGGGGTGCTCACGGTGTAGGTGGGCGGCAGGGTCACCCCCCGGGTGGTGGCCAGGGTCGCGAGTGCGGTGGCGCCGTCGGGTGCGCCGGGGGTTTTGGTGGGGTCGAGGTCGAGCACGACCAGCCCCGAGGGCCCGGTGGCCACACCGATGTTGAACGGCTGGCCCCCGCCGTGCCAGCAGCGGGTGATCCGGTGCGGGTCGGTGGTGGCGCGGTGTTCCCAGTCCCGGATCATCGGGGGTTTTTTGGCGCCGGGGGTCACGGGGAACACCCGCCACCCCGACGCCGCCAGGTGCAGTGCCCAGGTCCGCAGGTGCTCGGTGGTGCTCATCGGGTGTCTCCGTTCGGGCGGTAGGGGCGGGGAGTGAGGTGGGCGGGCAGGTACAGGGGGTGGTGGGGTTGTCCGGTGGTGGTGCGGGCCAGGCAGAACAGCGCGATCCCGGCGCGGGTCAGGGACGCGGTGAGGGTGCTGGCGCGGTCGTGGAGGGGGCCGTGGGTGCCCCAGGCGCACACCGTCACCCCACCGGCGGGGGGTGTGAGCAGCCAGTGGTCGTTGTCCGGGCCGATGGGGTCGGGGTGGGTGCGCAGAGCGCGGGGATCAGCAGAGCGCAGCGCGAAGAGGTTGTGCACGGTGATCGCGGTGAATCCCCAGCGGCGGGCGAAGCCCCGGCAGCGGCGGATGGTGGGGTCGTCAGTGCTCTGGTCGGCGGTGGAGGGGTTGAGCATGATCCAGGTGCAGACCGGCCCCGGGGCCCACCGGCGGTGCAGCTCGTAGCGGTAGGCACCGCAGGGGCTGACCACGGCACCGGTCGTGGTGAGCCCGGGCAAGGGCAGGGTGTCCTGAACGGGTGGGGTCATCGGGGGGTCCTTTCCGGCGTGGCGGCGGTGGGTGGCGCGGGGGTGGTGACCGGTGGCCCGGGCAAGATCCCGGGTCACCGGTCGCGGTCGGTGTCTTCGGAGTGGGGCTCAGCGGCTGGTGTTGTCGGCGATCCAGTGGTCGAGGTCGGGTACTGGGTTGCCGTCCTGGTCGATCCACCCGGTGTGACCGGACTCTCTGAGCGCGAAGAACCGCTCGTCGGCCGCGGTGGCGTGCGGGTCGTGGTCGGGCACGGCTAGGTTGCGTAGTCCCCTGGTCGGGTGTCCTTTCCTGGGTGCCCGGCCACCCGATGTGGCCGGGTCGTGAGGGATGGTCGCCGCTGGCGGTGGTGTTCTCTTTCGCCGGGGGGAACAGGTCGCCGTCGCCCTTTCCGTTGAGGGTTCCCCTGGTGCTGTCCTTTCTCCCTTTTGTGTCGTGCGGTCGGGGGTTTTACACCGGGTCGCCGTGCAGGTCCACGGGGTTACCGTTCCGGTCGTAGCATTGCCCGGTGTCCTTATCGGCGATGGTGTAGTCGCCGATGTATTCGTATCCTTCGGGGATGCCCTCGCCTTGGTACCACGCTTGCTCTCGTGGATTTCTTTCATCGTGGGGAAGACGCTCAGGGGGTCGGCTGAACAAGCCCATGGTGTTCGTTTCCGTTCGGGGTGGTCACGGACACCCGGTTCCGCGACGAGTTCTTTCTGTGGGTCTGGTCGGGTGTTGTTAGGGGTGGTTGCTGCTAGTGGTGGCCCAGTGCCAGATCCGGCGGCCGAGGCGGACTCGGCGTCCGGTGCCCCGGCAGCGGCGGCACGGTCGCCAGTACTGCCCGCAGCGGTACCGGGCGGCACCGGCGCACACCCGACACGGCGCGAAGGGGAAGCGCCAGATGAGCAGGACTCGCCAGGCGATCCAGGCCAGGGCGCTTAGGGCGAGCCAGGGGGTCAGGTCGGCGGGCATGGGGGTGTCCTTCTTCCTGGGTGGGTGTCCTTGCTCGACAGGGCAGAGACCAGAGGCCTTTCGGGCTGCGAAAACCGGGGCTTTCGGCACCGTGGGAAGCGGTCTGCCTTCGGCTTGTTTTCTGCCTTACCCCAGCTCAGGGGTAGGGCAGGGGCCTGAGGGGGTGGTAAGGCATGTGCCCTGTCGGTGACGGTGTGCCTCATCGGGCACCGCCGTGATCAGGGTTGGACTCGTCGTCGTCTTCGATTGCCGCGGTGACGTCGAGGGCCAGGATCACCTGTTGGCCGGGGTCGCCGTCGATGCTGCGTTTGCGGCGCTGGACCCCTTTGGATTCCAGTGCCGCGCAGAACCTCTGCGCCGACCACTTGCTGTAGGTCGCCGGCCAGTGGGACTTCAGCTCGGCCAGCACCTCCGAGGAGCGCACCTTCTGCCGGCCGTCGAGCGCGTCGTGGACGTCGCCGAGCAGGTTGCGGACGGTCGTGGTGGGAGTGAGGTGCTCGCCGCGTAATTGCATAGCGCGCTGGGTGACCCGGTGGGCGTCGCCCTGTTCGACGTAGAAGCTGCGTAGTAGGCCGGGTTGGGCGGTGAATCCGCGGACCATGCAGGTGCCGACGTCGCCGGGTCCCTCATCGGTTTTCGGGGTGAGACCGACAGCGCTGATCCCGGCCTTGTAGGACCCGGTACCCAACACGGCGTCGTTGCCCAGCTGATCACCGATGGCGAAGCACGCTTTGTTGCTCGCCACTGTGATGATTTTTCGGGGGAGGGCGTCTTTGCTGGGTTCGGGGGTCAGGAACATCACTGTGATTGCGTATTTCCGGGCGGTGGAGATCAGTTTCGAAGCGACTTCGATCGCGTCTTTGCTGTGCTCGCCGATGAACAGGTTCTGGCATTCGTCGATGACCATTACCCGGGGGCGTAGCCGGCTATCCCGTTCGGCCAGGGGGCGGGTCGTGGCCCGGGCATCGTGCTCGCGTAGCGCTTGGCCCCGGACCGAGAGTTCCTCATACAGCGAGGTCAGCATCGCCAGGCAGGTCTCGACGGTGTCCTCACCGGCGCCAGTGACCAGGCTGCGCAGCCGCGGGCGCATCGGTTCGTAATCGCCGTTTTCGGCCATGACGACTACGTCGATATCGACCAGCGGGTCGAGCATCGCCCCCAGAACCAGGGTGATGACCAGCGTCGATTTCCCCGAGCCCATCATGCCGCCGACCACGTAGTTGGCTTCGGAAAGCCGGCCGCGGATCACATCACCCCGGATCGTGACCCCCACCGGAACCCCGGCGAAGTAATCGGTGGTGATGTTGTCTAGATCGGCTTACAGTGGCCAGGGGTCCACCGGGCCGGACAACGCCCCGGACTTGGCCACCCACAGATCCAAAAGCCCAGCCTGAGGTTCGGTCGGCCACACCTCGATCGGGAAACGCAGCAGGTTGTGGGCGAGCATCGACTTGCGCTTGACGATCTCCTCGACCGGGCAGGCCGGCGGTAGGTCGATCTGACAGCGCCAGCCCTTCCCGTCGATCACCGGCGGCATCCGGAACCGGAGGCGCCAACCACCCTTCAGCGCCTTGTTAAAACCGGTGATGTTGAGGTTGTGCAGCGCGTTGATGATCGTGCCC
>JBOHHD010000691.1:0-7964 GCA_050700515.1 Pseudonocardiaceae bacterium | reverse complement strand
CGCCGAGACCGTGTATCCCCATGACGACCTGGTCGTCTCGTTACGGGGACGGTTCGTGCTCGACACGCTCAGCACCTCGTTGGTCCAGCACCCCGACACCGTGTTGGTGGTGTGCGGGGCCGGCTTCTCCTCCTACCCGTGGTTGCTTCCGTTCCCGGCCGCATTGGAGGTCGATCTGCCGGACATCATCTCGGCCAAGCGGCAACGAGCCGCGCACCTGGTGGCCACCGGGGTGGTCGAGCAGCGCAACGTCCAGTACCTCGCCCTCGACCTGGGCACCACCGGGGGACGCCGCCAGCTCGTCGAGCGGGTGCGCGCGCTGGCGGGCGGGCGGCCGGTCGCCCTGGTGGCTGAAGGGCTGGTCTTCTACCTCTCTCCGGACGCCGCGCGGGCCACGGCGAGCCTGGGGGCAGGCCTGTCGGCCCACACGCTCACCGTGCTGAGCTACTGGCCCGCCGCGGCGGCGGGCAACCGGGTGCTGGCGGCCCAGCGGCGGTGGTTCCGGCGACGTTCGGTGCCCGAGGACAGCACCTACCTCCCGCGCGAGGAGGTCGCTTCGCTGCTGGGCGGCCAGCTCCAGGACCACGGGCCCGAAGACCTGCAGCGCCGGTACCTGGGCGAGGTGCTCGTGCCGGAGACCGAGCTGATCCCGGAGTACGTGGCGGCGGCCGTCGCATGACCGGTGTGCTGCACGTGCAGAGCCGGGCCTACCCGCTGCACTACAGCCGGCTGGCTTCGGCTCCGCAGACGATCCAGGTGCCCGGGCGTGGCGAGATCCATCCCGTCCCGGGAACTCTCGGTTCTCTGGTCTACAACTCTGACCGGACTGTCGAGGTCGATCTCACTGCTCTGGTGGTGCCCTCGGTGGACCTGCCCGGTATCCGGATCGTCAGCTGCCACGCCCGCGTACTGGCCGCTGGTGCGCTGCTGGTGGTGTACGCCCTGCGGCACGAGGTCGATCTCCGGACGTTGGACGTCGCGGAATTGGTCGATCTCGACGCGCGGGTCAACTATGCGCTGCGCGAAGCCGACCGGCCCATTTTGGAGGAGGTGCTGGGTGCAGCGGTGCGCGCCGGACTCCTCGGGGAGATCACCCCTCGCCCCGACGTCGTCATCGACGCCGATCAGCTCTCGGTCGATCGGCGCGCGGTGCGGTACAACTGCCACTTCATCACCCGGAATCCGTCCTGGGACCCTGACCCGCGGGTTCCCCCGGTGATCACCGGCCCCGGCTGCCGGATCCTGCTGCCCTACACCTATTCCTGGGACAGCGATCCTGCCGCGCGGCTCATCGACATCCTGACGATGGTCGAGCCCACCGACGTCGCCGTGGCGCAAGCCGCCCTGCTGGCCGGTGCCACCGCGGGTGGGCGCCGGATTCTGGCCGACCTGGCCAGCGCCGATCGCAATCAGGTCGACGTCCATGCGTTCCGCCGCTTTCTCGACGGTGTCTGGGCCGACTATCACCACATCGACACCTACCGCCTCGATTCGGCGCAGCACCATCGAGCGACCTTTCTGGCCGCCCATCTGACACTGGGTCTGGACAGTGCTCGCCAGCGTGCCGAGGAGCTGCTGCGCTACGTGGGGGCGTCACTGCTCTCGGAATCCTCATTGCGCAGTGGAAAGCTCGACGAGCGCCTGAACCGGGTGGCCGCCGCCTTGACCGTGGTCTCGGCGGCCGCTTTCATGCTCGACATCGCGACGTTTCTGCTGCCCAATTCCCGATGGGAGATACGGGGCGCGACGGTCACCGGAGTGCTCGCCCTCGCCGTCGGCATTCTCGCCGCGACGATCTTCGCGGGCCGCCGTGGGCGTAGCGCCCCCCACTGATGAACGGTCATGCAATTTATTTACCGCTGGTGAATCCGATAGTTCTGGGGGAATTCTGCGCTGCCTCGGTCTGCTTTCATCCGTGGGCGAGGCGTTCCGCTCGGCGCGGAGGTCAGCGTTGCAGGTCGTCGAGGCTGGTGGCCGAGGTGAGCCGGGTGATGCGTTCCTCGTCGGGGAGATCGGCCAGCTGTGCCGCGATGGCGTCGACACGTGGGTCGTCACCGCCGAAGCGTCGGCGCAGCATGAGGCGGGTCAGGCGCAGCACCGCCTGACGATCACCTTCTTGGCGGCCTGCTTCGTAGAGTTCGCGGCCCAGGGGGGTGTCGCGGACCGGGACGGGCATGGTGGCCTCCTTGAGCGCTGTCACAATGGTATGCCCGGGGAGCACAATCGAGGCGAGGGTCGCAGCCGCACCGATGAGCACGTCGCGGCGGTCCGGCTCGGTGTGGGCCGTGATCCGTTCGGCCGCCGCAGTGAGGACCGAGGTGCGCTGTGCGGGCGTGCCGCAGGCCAGGGTGGCGATGGCTGCGGTGGTGGGGCTGGCCAGCAGTGCCGCCGGGTCCATCTCGTGCAGACGCACCACAGTCCAGGTGCAGCTCAGCTGCCCGCCGTCGACATCGTTGTAGCGGTCGGGAACGGGGATGTCGCGCAGCGCCAGCACGTACTGGGTGATCGGGGTGCCCCGATGGCGGCGACGCAGCCGGAGCCGGTACTCGACCATCCTCAGCTCCAGATCCGGGGCAGGATCCTTCACGAATTCCACATGCACGATCCCGGCCGGTGTCCGCGCGAGCAGATCAGCCTTCATGGTCGAGGCCGCGAGCTCGACGTTGAGCCGCTCAGCCCCACCACTGACACCTACCACCGACAACAAAGCATCCAAATCGTCATCAGCCAGGATCTTCATCGCATCGTCGTACACCGGTCCGGGACGACGGCGACCGGACACCGGTCCCTGCTCCTTGCTCACGAGCACTCCTGGGGCTGGGGACGGAGGCCGGTGTGGCCCGGTCGTGCGGACGCTACCGAGAGACCCCGACAGTTCCGGGGCTCGTGGGGAATCGACCGGCTCGCTGACGGTGACGCTCGAATGGGACCGCAGTGACTTATCGAAGTGCTGATCTGGTGAGCGGTACCGAGCCGTTGTTGGACCTGCTGGCGCAGTGCGTGGTGCGGATCGATCGCGACGGGGAATTCGCGGGCACCGGGTTCTTTGTTGCCCCCGGCGAAGTGCTCACCTGCGCCCACGTGGTGCACGGCGGCAAGCCGATCACTGTGTACACCGCGGAGGGGGTGGCTTATCCCGCCGAGCCGATGACCGAATTGCTCGCCCCGGACGATCCCCGAGCGGAGTTCTATCCGCAGCCCGATGCCGCCGTGCTGCGCGTTCCCGGTGCGCCGGGCGACCAGGCGTGCGTGCGGCTGGAGGCCACCGACCCCGCGCTCGGCACGGACACCTTGCAACTCACGGCGTTCACCAAAGGTGAGCACGCGCCGGAGGTGATCGGGCGCAGCGGCGCGACGTTGCACCTGGAGGCGCTGTTCGAGCAGGACGGCTGCCCGCTCTACAAGCTGCGCGAGGGGCAGGTGATCGGCGGGTTCAGCGGCGGCCCGCTGCTCAACCTGCGCACCGGCGGGGTATGCGCGGTGATCGAGAGCACCCGGTCCCCGGCCGCGGATCTCGGTGGGTTCGGCGTGCCGCTGGCCGTGGTCGCGCGGATCGATCTCGGGCTGCTGGGTCGCAATGCGCAGGTCCATCGCAGCGACGGCCGGTGGGCCCGCGCCTGCGAGGATCAGGACCGGGTGGCGGCCGAGCGCGCCGGGCACCGTGAGCTGCTCCCTCTGCTGCCTCCGGTCGTTGATCTGGAGTGGGGGCCGGATGTTCCGCCGAGCGAGCTGCTGCGCCCGCGACATGCCGTCGTTCCGTTCGTCCCCCGGGGTGACCTGCTGGAGCAGGTGATGCGCTGGCGCGAGCACGACGAGCGGCTGCGGGTGCTGGTCCTGACCGGAGCGGGCGGGTTCGGCAAGACCCGAACTGCGGTGGAGATCTGCCGGGCCGCCCAGGCCGCGGGGTGGACGGCCGGACCGATCGACGCGGACGTTGACGGGGTCGCGGGGCTGACCGAGCTGTTGACCTGGTCGGGGCGCACCGGGATTGCGGTGGATTACGCCGAGACCCGCCCCGAGCTGGTGACGAACCTGCTCAAGCGGCTGCTCCGGCGGCGCAGCGCGGCGCCCTGCCGAGTGGTCCTCGTGGTCCGGCAGGGCGGCAGCCGGCAGTCATTGATCAACCTGTTCGCCACCGGCGACGCGCGCGACGATCTGGCCCGCCTGTTGCGGCGCGCCGAGTTCGTGGGTTTGGGGCACGGTGAGCGGGAGCTCGACCGTCGCGAGCTGTTTACCGCGGCGAGCACCGCGTTCGCACCGATGCTGGCCGCTACACCGACGACGGCGAACCTCTATGCCGACCACTTCGAGCGACCACTCTTCGTGCTGGCCGCCGCACTGCTGGCGGTGGCCAATCCCGCCCTGGACGTGGCCGCGCTGAGCGCTGATGAGCTGCTGGGCGAGATCCTCGACCAGCACGAGACGCAGTACTGGCAGCGCGCGGACGACCGGGTAGGTCTCGGGCTGCATCCCGACGACCAGCGGAGGGCGGTCGCGCTGGCCGTGCTCTGCGGGCTCTCCTCGGATCAGGACGACGAGCGGCTCGTCCGCCTCGTCCCGAGCCTGGGTGACGCCCCAGCGGAGCGGGTGGTGCAGGTTGTGCGCTGGCTGCGGGAGCTCTACGGCCCGCACGGCGGGCTGGAGCCCGATCTGCTTGCGGAGGTGCTCGTCGCCCGAGTGATCACCTCGTCACCCGTGCTGATCGGCGCGGTCCTCGACGCGGGGTCGGACACCTAACTTACCCGGGCACTGCTGGTGCTAAGTCGGGTGGCGGGACGCTCGGACACCGCCCAGGCAACGGTACGAGATGCCCTCGACGAGCGCTTGGGAAAGCTCGTCCACTTCGGAGCGCGGCCACCGGATTGCTGGCAGTCGAGATCGGGCAACTGGCCGTCGACGGCCTTCGCCGGTTGTCCGAGAACGACGAGGAGACGTACCGCCCGCTGCTGGCCGCCGCGCTGACTATGACCTCAACGACCCTCAGCGAGACCGGCCGGCCCACTGAGGGACTCCCCTCGATCGAGGAGGCTGTCACTCACTACCGGGCGTTGGCCCAAGCCGATCTCACCCGCTTCCTGCCCAACCTCACCACGTCGCTGAACAACCAGGCGAGGATTCTCGATGGCCTCGGGTGGTCAACTGAAGCCGTCCATCTGTTCGACGTCATGCTTGCCGAACATGCGGAGCCCACCTGGGCACAGGGGGTGTTGTTGCTGGCCAGGGCACATTGGCTGGCCACTACCGAGGGGGTCGCGGCGGCCACGGACGACGCCGCCCAGGCAACAGATCTGTTTCAGGCAGCCGGTGACCGCAGGAGGGGTGGCCAGGCCCGCCAGCTCCTCCGCACCATGCGGGTCGACCACCCCGCCGCCGTCGACGAGGCCTGGTCCGCGAGGAGCGACGCCCTTCCCGTGTGGTTGCGTCTACCGACGATCGACCCCGCAGCGGCACAGCTGCTCATCGACTGGGTCCGCACGACGAGCTGGCCCGAATCCTTCGACTTCCTCGCCGCCCACGCGCCGACCCTGCTCACTGATCGCGCCGAGGCGAGCCTGGAACACCTCATCGACAACAACCCCGGTAACACCGACCTGGACCAGCATCTCGGCATCCTGTGTGCGGCACGCGAGCAGGCGTCGACCCGGTCCGTACCGGGTTCCTCGACCGAATGGCCGCGGAGCACCTGGCTGCTCAGCTTGGGCAATGGATCAACACCAGGGACTGGGCAGCGTCAGCCGAATACCTGACCGCGCACGCCGAAGACCTGCTCACCGACAACGCCGAGGAACTGCTCGTAGGCAACGTTGCGGAGCAGCCGAAACTGCTGGGCTACCTCGGGCTGCTCGGTGTGGCCCGCCAGCTCGGCGTCGAGGAGGCACACGCACTCATCACCGACCGTGCGGCCCGGGGCGGCGCCCGCGCAGCGCGCCCGCCGGACGAGCGGCTCGCCATGGCCCGGCTCAGTGCCGGCCTCGACGACGGGTCAGCCGACGCGCAGTTCGCCCACGCCCTCGCCGCCCTGGAGGCAGGGGCCGGGCCTGAGGCGGTCTGGGCGATGACCCGGTGCCGAGACGTCTGCGCGTCCTGGGAACGCCCCTCGCTCGCCCGCCGTCTCGACGAGTTCGCCGACACCAACCCCGAACTCGATCTCGCCCCGTTACACCGAGCGCTGACTGAGGAAGCAGCCAGCTGATCACTCGCTCGGCAGCGCGGTGGTGGACTTGGAGACGACTGGTCTGCATCCCGGCCGGAACGAGCGGATCGTCGAGGTCGCGGTCGTGCGCGTCTCGCCGCATGGGGTGATCACCGGTAGCTGGGAGACGCTCGTCAACTCTCGGCGCGACCTCGGGCCGTAGCGCATTCACGGCATCCGCTGGTGGCGGCGTCGCGCACGGCGTGGTTGCCCCGTGCGCAGGCGCGGCGCTCGGAGCGGCATTTCCACACCCGGGACGGCCGCGGTCAGTGCCCGCTACCAGATGGCGGTGAGCCGGTAGGCTAGAACGGACAGCTCCGGGATCGGGCGGAAGTCGTGCTCCGGTGCCCGCTGGAATCCCATTCGCTCGTACATACCTTGGGCGACCCGCATCCAGTCGCTGGTATGCAGGCCGATCACTGATGTGCCGTGCCGACGGATGCGGTCCAGGCACTCCTCGGTCAACGCACGCCCTATGCCTTGCCCACGGGCCTCAGGGGCGACTCCCAACAGACGGATGCCGGCCCATCCGGTGGGCCAGCCAGCTCCCTCGACTCGGGTTGCGTCCGGGTACATGGTTACTGTTCCGACGATCCGGCCGGCGAGTTCTGCCACGATGAGTTCGGTGCAGGACAGGCGTCCGCGCACATTCCCGATGTCCCGCCAGTAGGCGTGCCATGCCTTGGCGTGGGCCGCCGGCAGAGGGGACGGGATGTATTCCTGGTAGGCGAGGCGCAGCACCTGGACGACATCGTCCAGCTCCTCGGTGCGGGCGTCCCGGATCGTGAGCGCGGCCCGCTGGTTGGCCTCGAACATGGTGCGCATTATCGCGCTCGCCCACCGTCCCACCCCGGCGGACGGCGTCCCACGACGGACCGGGCCGAGGGATCGGGCAGTACTGGGAAGGTACGGATGTCCTCCTAGCACTCGTCTGCCGGCATTTCTTCCCCGCGTGCGGGGATCATGATCCCCGCCCCACAGCACGCACCACAACGGGAGAACGGCCGGTGTGGTCCCGGGACCGGGCGTTCCCAGCACTGGGAGCAGCACCTGGCCGCCGGGCTTTGAGCGCCGCCCGCACCCGCCGCAGCCCATGCCGGACATGCTCAGCGGATCGGGGAGCGGCTTGTTGAGACGCTGACCGGTGTGACCGCAGGGGGTACCGCAACCTGAAGGAGAAGGGTTGAACCTGCAACGCGACCCGGCTGTGCGGCGACACAACGGGTAACAGCGACGGAGAGGATCCCGGTGAGCGGATATGCGGTGGTGGACCTGGAGACGACGGGTCTGCATCCCGGCCGGAACGAGCGGATCGTCGAAGTCGCGGTCGCGCACGTCTCGCCGCACGGGGTGATCACCGGTACCTGGGAGACCCTCGTCAACCCTCGGCGCGACCTCGGGCCGCAGCGTATTCACGGCATCTGCGCTGCCGAGATCGTGCACGCTCCGACCTTCGACCAGATCGCCGGCGAGCTGGCTGTGCTGCTGCGGGGTCGGGTACTGGTTGCGCACAACCTGCGGTTCGACTCGGGTTTCCTCGCGGCTGAGTATTCCCGTTGCGGCTACCCGGTACCCATCAGCGTCGAACAAGGGCTGTGCACGATGGGTTTGGCCCACCGTTACCTGCCGGGCTCGGGGCGCAGCTTGGCCGACTGCTGCGCCGCCTTCGGCATCACGATCGCGAACGCGCACCAGGCCAGTGCGGACGCCCTCGCCGCCGCGCAGCTGCTGATCGGGTATCTCGGTCTCGACCCGCACGCCGTGCACTGGA
>JBOHHD010000690.1:0-2111 GCA_050700515.1 Pseudonocardiaceae bacterium | reverse complement strand
CATCCGCAGGTCGATGCCCAGGTGCAGCAGGATGCGGGTGCACCAGGCCCAGCGCACGGTCTCGGCCAGCCAACGATCAGCGGGGCGGCCTCGGTCCTCGACGCCGAACCGTGCCGCGATGGCCTGCTCGTAGCGGCTGGGCCCCGGTGCCGCTGCGTCGGGTTCTTCGGCCTCGGGCTCGGGGGAAAGGTCGAGCACCCCCTCCTTCTCGCCGCGGAACAGCGCCAGGATGCGGTGCGAGGGCAGTTTCGTGAAGGGCTCGGAGAAGGCGAAGTAGTCGGCGAACTTGGCGCCGGCCTCCTCGTTGCCCTCCCGCACCCGCGAGACCAGCCGGCCCCGGGTCCACATCTGCTCGCGCAGGCTCCCGATCAGGTCCGGCTCCTCGGCGAAGCGCTCGACCAGGATGGCGCGGGCCCCGTCGAGCGCCGCCGCGGCGTCGGCCACGCCCTTTTCTTCGTCGACGTACCCAGCGGCGGTGGCTCGCGGATCCAGGCTCGGGTCGTCGAGTAGTTGGTCGGCGAGCGGCTCCAGGCCTGCTTCCCGGGCGATCTGTGCCTTGGTGCGGCGCTTGGGCTTGTACGGCAGGTAGAGGTCCTCCAGCCGCGCCTTGGAGTCGACGGCCATGATCCGGGCTTCGAGCGCGTCGTCGAGCTTGCCCTGCTCGCGGATCGAGTTGAGGATCGCTGTCCGGCGCTCCTCCAGCTCGCGCAGGTAGCGCAGCCGCTCTTCCAGGGTGCGCAGCTGGGCGTCGTCGAGCCCGCCGGTCGCCTCCTTGCGGTAGCGGGCGACGAACGGCACGGTGGCGCCCCCGTCGAGCAGTTCGACCGCGGCACCCACCCGCCGCTCGGGTACGCCCAACTCGTCGGCGATCCGCCGGGTCACAGACAGGGTCACGATCTTGCTCCGCCTTCTCGCTGCCGCTTGGCGTCATTCCCCGGCAGCAGGCACGGTAGCCGGACCGTACGGACCCGGATGCATGCGGGTGTCAGGGCTCCTGGCGAGCACTGTCCGGCGAGACCTGGTCACCGGTCCGCGCCCACCTCGCCATGTCCTCAGCCATCGTGATCGTGTGACAGAAGGTGTCGATAGAGATCTCGCGGTTCCCGAGGCCCTCCAGACACTGGACCGTCAGCGGGTCGCGCAGCGAAACACCCAGTTCCTCGGCCCAGCTCAGCGCCGATTTGGCATCGGTCATCCCCGCCATCATCCGGGCCCGGTCGCTCTCCGTCCGAGTCGTCCGTACCTCCTCCTGGGCGGTCCGGATTCTGGTCGGTAGGCGGAAGTCATCGACGACGTGAAGTTCTGCGGAACTGATCTTGAGCCACTGGGCAAGAGCGTCCCGTACGGTCTGGCGCGCCTCGGCCATGGTGGCACCCCGGCTGTATACCCGAGGTTCCTCGGTGATCTTCGCCGTCCAGATGTCACCGTCTTTTTCGTACACTGCGGTGTAGGTCTCGCTCACTTCGAAACAGTCCTTCCCGCTACTCCGGACTACGTCCGATGTCCCGCGCCGCGTCCGACTCTGGGTATGCTCTCGTCGCGCTGTCCCTGCTGTTCTGCCTAGCAAGGCATACGCCCGGTGCAAAAAATATTATACACCTGTAAGCAGCTTCACCCATTAGAGTGGTAAATTGCTGTTTCTCGTTACGCACCGTAAATTGGCTCTTCTTGTATTTCCCCGAAGTCCTGGGAACTTTCTGTGGTCAAGAGGCCGCCCACTGGCTGATGTACTAGCTACCCCGACCCGCAGAGTGTATCGCATTGATCGCAATGCGGCAGGGGCTAGAGCCAACCTGGCGACCCAGGCTAGTGTCGCTCCGGGCTACTCCGCTGCCTGCTCACACCGTGGAGACCGCCCCTCGTCGCCGAGGACATACCGACCGGTGAGCTTCATGTCGAGATTCCGAACTACGAACGATCGACATAAGGCGGGTGCTCGTCGTTTGTATCTTTGAGCAAGTCGCTCAAAATCAATTCCTCTGTTTGAGTACTCCGATCCTCGCCGTTGCAAGATACATGGCTTTATTGCATCCCGCTCCTGTGCAGGAAAATGCCACCGCAGCGTCAATGGCGTACCGTGCTGTGCAGCCTGCGTCAGTAGCGTTGCAATG
>JBOHHD010000689.1:0-10177 GCA_050700515.1 Pseudonocardiaceae bacterium | reverse complement strand
GCGCCGAGGGGCTGCAGGTGGCGTTCGGGTCCTCGGCGGTCAGGTCGGGCACCGCTGCGCAGTCCCCGGCGGAAAAGGCGTCCGGACAGTCGACGACCTGCAGCGTGGTGGTGGCGCGCAGCCGTTTCTTCTCGTCCAGCGGCAGATCCGTTCGCTGCAACAGCGGGTTGGCCTTCACCCCGGCGGTCCACACGACAGTGTCGGCGTCGAACTCCATGCCGTTGTCGAGCACCACGTGCCCGCCTACCAGCGACGTGACCCTCGTCTCGAGGAAGACTTCGATACCGCGATCCATCAACCGCTGCGCTGTGTACACGCCCATGGTCGGACTCACCTCCGGCATGATCCGGCCGGTGGCCTCCACCAGCACCCAGCGCAAGTCCCGAGGCTCGATGCTCTCGTAGTAGCGCGTGGCGTAACGGGCCATGTCCTCAAGCTCGGCGAGCGCCTCGATTCCCGCGTATCCTCCGCCGATCACCACGAAGGTGAGCAGCTTGCGACGCAGTTCCTTGTTGAGCGTGGCGTCCGCCGCGTCCAGGCGAGATAGCACATGATTGCGGAGGTAGATCGCTTCACCGATGGTCTTGAAGGCAATGCCCTGCTCGGCGAGTCCCGGGATGGGCAACGTACGCGCGACCGAGCCGGGCGCCATCACCAGCAGATCATATCCGAGCTGCTCGGTGTACCCGGCGCAGTTCTCCAGGGTGACGACCCGATGAGCATGATCGACACGAGTGGCCCGGCCGGCCAGGATGTGGCAGCGCCGCAGTACTCGGCGCAGCGGAACCACGACATGTCGCGGTTCCACCGACCCCGCCGCAGCCTCTGGCAGGAACGGCTGGTAGGTCATATTCGGCTGGGGATCCACAACAGTGATCGTCGCCTCGCCCTTGCGCAGTTTTTTCTGCAGCCCCAGCGCGGTGTACATCCCCACATAGCCGCCACCGATGATGAGGATTCGTACCGGGGCAGCGTGCTCAGTCACCCCACCAGTATCCCCGCTGCGCCTACCCGGTATGCGTGCCACCAGCCGGTGATTCTGGTCGCTGTCAACGCCCCGTCGGCCCCGACAACTCCGCCAACTCCACAGCCCTGTGCAGTACCTCGACCAGCATCGCCGGGGTGAGGCGTCCGGTGAAGGTGTTCTGCTGGCTGACGTGGTAGCAGCCGAGCAGGTGCAGTCCGTCCAGGACCGCCTCGGCACCGTGCCCGAAGCGAGGGCGCGGAGTCGGGATCGGCCAGCCCGCGGCGGCCAGCGCGGGCAGCACCGCCTGCCAGCCGAAACCTCCGAGCACGAGTACCGTGCGCAGCGTTGGACGGAGCAGTTCGAGTTCGCGGACCAGCCAGGGACGGCAGGCATCGCGCTCGGCGGTGGTGGGCTTGTTGGCCGGGGGCGCGCAGCGGACCGGGGCGGTGATCCGAGTGTGGCGCAGCGTCAATCCGTCACCGGCATGGGTGCTTCTCGGCTGAGTCGCCAGGCCGACGCTGTGCAGGGCGGCGTAGAGCACGTCACCCGAGCGGTCACCGGTGAACATCCGACCGGTCCGGTTGGCGCCGTGCGCGGCAGGCGCCAGCCCGACGATGGCAAGCGCGGCATCCGGTGGACCGAACCCGGGAACCGCCCGGCCCCAGTAGGTCTGGTCACGGAAAGCCGCCCGCTTCTCGACGGCGACCCGTTCCCGCCAGGCAACCAACCGTGGGCAGGCTCGGCACCGAGTCACCTCCTCATCCAAGGCCCCCAACTCCGTAATCCGGCGTGTCCGTCTGTCCTGCACGCTGTGTCCGCCTCTCATGCACGCTGCACCCCGGCCAGGCCGAGCGCGATACCGTCGAGGATGTCGTGCTCACTGACCACGAGTTCGCCGATACCCGCGCGGGCATGCAGTTCATCAGCGAGCACTCGAACGACGAGCGCACCTCCGGCGATCACGTCTACCCGGCCGGGATGGATGACGGGGTTGCTCGCCCGCTGCGCCTGCGTCGATGTCAGTAACTCCGCAGCCGTGGTGCGCAGCTGTTCAAGCGGCAGGCGGGACAGGTGGATGCGTGAGGCGTCGTACTCTGACAGCTGCTGCGCGACGGCGGACAGAGTGGTGATAGTGCCCGCCACCCCGATCCAGGTACGAGCTTTGTCCACCGGCACGTCCGCGAAGGCGTCCGTCAATGTCTGCCGAGCAAACCGCTCAGCGACCTCGATGTCATACCACGACACGGGATCGGCGCGGAGGTAGCGCTCAGTGATCCGCACACAGCCGACATCCACTGATCGCGCCGCGGTCACATCAGCCTGCATTCCGTCCCAATGCCCCAACACCACCTCAGTGGAACCACCCCCCACATCGACGACGAGGAAAGGCCCATCGGTGGGGTCCACATCACTGACCGCACCGGTAAACGACAGCCGGGCCTCCTCGTCTCCGGTGATCACTTCTGCTTCGATACCCAGGGTGTGACGGACCATCGCGAAGAAGTCACCCCGATTGGTCGCGTCGCGGGTCGCCGAGGTGGCCACCATCCGGATCCGGTCGACCGCCGTGCGTTCGATGACAGCGGCATAGTCGGCCAGCGCTGCGCGAGTTCGTTCCAGCGCCTCGGGGGCCAGCCGACCGGTGGCGTCGACCTCCTGACCGAGCCGGACGATGCGCATCTCGCGGTGCACGTCGCGCAGCACCGGTTTTCCCGTCTCCATCAGGTCCGCGACGAACAGACGGATCGAGTTGGTCCCGCAGTCGATCGCAGCCACCCTGGTCATACCCATCTCCGCTCTTCCCTGGGCGCTCCCTCCCTTGGCGCACACCGTAGGGGTAAGGCCGCGCCACGGCGGTAGGGCTGTCTCCATCAGCCCGACACACCGGGCATCAGCGCAGGACACACCG
The DNA here is from genome assembly GCA_050700515.1 of Pseudonocardiaceae bacterium. Taxonomy (GTDB): domain Bacteria; phylum Actinomycetota; class Actinomycetes; order Mycobacteriales; family Pseudonocardiaceae. The sequence goes on along the minus strand of JBOHHD010000689.1, from coordinate 7,301 downwards.
GGCATCAGCGCGCGACATGCGGGGTTAGGCGCAGGGGCCGGGGGTCCACCAGTCGGCGATCTGGGCGAGTACCTCGTCTCCGAAGGGGTTGAGCCCCGGGCCACAGGCCAATGCCTGGGCGACGTGGACGTGCAGGCACTTCACTCGCTCCGGCATCCCCCCGGCGCTGACCTGTGTGCCGAGTGGTTCCAATGCGTTTCTCTCGACCAGGTAGGACTCGTGCGCGGCCCGGTAGCGTTCGGCCAGCGCGGGGTCGCTGGCAAGCCGGTCGGTCATCTCCCGCATCGCCCCGCCGGCCTCGACGGTGCTGACCAGACCGGCCAGCCTGCGGCAGGTGAGGTAGTACAGCGTGGGAAACGGAGTGCCATCCGCGAGCCGGGGGTGGGTACGCACCACGCTGGGCAGCCCACACGGACAGCGGTGGGCAACCGACCGCAGCGCCCGGGGGGGACGACCGAGCTGTGCGGCGACAGCTGCCTGATCGGCGGGAGCGATGTGGGCGGAGTTCAGTTCAGGGGACATCTCAGCCACCGACGATCGACTCCCACAGTCTGGTGAACCAGGGATCTTCAAGGTGCTGGTCGACCGTACTGGGCTCGCTCGCGTCGGTAGGCAGCTGCACCACGTACGGCGTCTGGCCCGGTTTCACGTACCGCAGCCGCTCCCGGGCCTGTGCCTCGATGTGTCGAGGGTCCTCCAGCAGGACCCGGCGACGCTCCAATTCGGCCACCTGGTCGGCGAGAATCCCCTGCTGCTCGTGCACCGCTGTCAGTTCGTTGCGCTGGCTCACATAGTTACGCAGCGGCACCGCCACGCTCAGTGCCAGCGCGCAGACCACCAGCGCCAGCATCGCAGCCCGACGCGGTGACGTGACGCCGAACGCATGACCGATCCGCACCCCGAACGGACGAGGCACTCCGGCAGCACGGGCGGGCACCCCTGGACGAGGCGCTCCGGCGCGCCTCCTCGATGCGGGGTCACCACCCGCGCCGCCCCGCATCCGGCTCAGCCCGCCGAGGCCAGCCGAGCGAACGCCAGGTCCCCGGCATAGCGGGCCGCGTCTCCGAGGGCGTCCTCGATACGCAGCAACTGGTTGTACTTCGCCACCCGTTCCGAACGCGCCGGGGCGCCCGCCTTGATCTGACCGCATCCAACCGCCACCGCGAGATCGGCAATCGTGGTGTCCTCGGTTTCCCCCGAACGGTGGCTCATCATGCAGTGATACCCGGAGGACTGCGCAAGCGCCACCGCATCCAGGGTCTCCGACAGCGTGCCGATCTGGTTGACCTTGACCAGCAAGGCATTGGCCGCCCGGCGGGTGATGCCCTCCTCCAGACGCTCCGGGTTGGTGACGAAAAGATCATCACCGACCAGTTGTACCCGACCACCGAGCTGAGCGGTGAGCTGGACCCAACCGTCCCAGTCGTCCTCGGCCAGCGGGTCCTCGATGGACACTAGTGGGTAGGACTCGAGCAGTTCACCGTAGAACTTGATCATTTGTTCAGCACTGCGTCTGGCCTTCTCGAAGGTGTAGAAGCCCTCGGAGAAGAACTCCGTGGCGGCCACGTCCAAGGCGAGCGCGATGTCCTCGCCCAGGACGTAGCCTGCCTTGTCCACCGCGGTGACGATGAGATCGAGCGCGTCCCGGGTAGAGGGCAGATCGGGCGCGAAGCCGCCCTCGTCGCCGAGTCCGGTAGGCAACTTCTGGGATTTCAGTACTGACTTGAGCGCGTGATAGGTCTCGGTACCCCAGCGCAGCGCCTCACCGAACGAGTCGGCACCGATCGGGGCGATCATGAATTCCTGCACGTCGATGCCGGTGTCGGCGTGAGCGCCACCGTTGAGGATGTTCAGCATCGGTACCGGCAGCACATGCGCATTGGCGCCACCCACGTAACGGAACAGCTCCAGCCCACTGGATTCGGCCGCTGCTTTGGCGACCGCCAACGAGACGCCGAGGATCGCGTTGGCTCCCAGGCGGGACTTGTCCGGCGTGCCGTCCAGGTCGACCAGCTTCTGGTCCACCACGCGCTGCTCGATGGCCTCGATGCCGATCAACTCGGGCCCGATCTCATCGAGCACTGCCTGAACGGCGCACTGCACGCCCTTGCCGAGATAGCGCTGCGGATTATCGTCACGCAGCTCCATCGCCTCGTGCTCCCCCGTCGAGGCACCGGAGGGCACGGCAGCCCGGCTGAGCGTGCCGTCGTCGAGCGCAATCTCGACTTCGACGGTGGGGTTTCCACGCGAGTCCAAGATCTCGCGGGCTCCGACCTGTTCGATGACGGCCACTTCGGTGTGCTCCTAATCTGCTGCTGGGGAACCCGCCGGGGCGGTTCCAAGACTAACCGCGGCCTGACCCGGCCCGCCGGAGGCGCGCAGATTCGGTCCAGATGCGGATGAACGATTGTCAAGACTCGTCCGCTAGCGCACTGCGCGGACCGCAGTCGCGTACCGTTGGTGTAACCATGACCGCTGCCGACCACGTCCCTACCGAGGACTCAGACGTTGTCGAACAGTTTCGGCTCGCTGAGTCGTTGGTCTCCGAGCGACGTCCTCTGGAAGCCCTCCGGGAGCTGCGACCCGTTCTGGACGCCGAGCCCGACGCGCCGAGCGTACAGTTGCTCGCCGGCCGGGCTTACTTGCAGTCTGCCCAGCTACGACGTGCGGAGGAATCGTTCCTTCGGGTGCTTGACCACAACCCCTCCGACCACTATGCGCGCCTCGCGTTGGGTCGGACGTTACAGCGACAGGGCCGACTGGAGGAGGCGCGCGCTCAGCTGGCCATGGCCGCAGCGATGAATCCCACACCGGACTACCAGGAAGCCCTCAACGAAGTACGGATGCGCCTGGCAACCCGCAAACCCTGAGAAATATCCCTGGGAGATTCTCAGCCGACGCCCTCAGCGCTCTTGGCATAGGTCTGCGCCCCCGTGTAAACATCCTGCGCGTACTGCACGGAGTTGTTGTAGGAGAGTATTGCCTGCAGCCAGCCTTCACCGCTGGCGAGGTTGCGTCCGCCCGCGCACAGGTAACGCGCCGCAGCGATCGCAGCGTCATCGATGTCCTGGGGTTCGGCAACGCCGTCCCCATCGCCGTCCGAGCGCCACATGGCCCAGGTGGAGGGGATGAACTGGAAGGGTCCGACGGCCCGGTCCCACATCAGGTCACCGTCGAGCAGACCACCGTCGGTGTCCGCAATGGACCGCACACCGGGCCCACCGTTGAGCGGCACCCCGATGATGGGCGCCGACGGCCGTCCGTCCGCGTTGAGAACACGGCCATGATTGGACTCGACGCGGGCGATTCCCGCCAGCGTCACCCAGGTGAGCTGACAGTCGGTCTGGGTGGCGGCCATCGCGGCGTGGGCGTTCGCGTAGGCCTGCAGCGCCCGCTGCGGGATCCCGGTGACTGGGGCCACCCGGGAAGCCCATTCGGAGAACGCGATCTGCGGAGCCAGGGGCGCCAGGTTCACGTCGGCTTGCTGCTCGGGTTGTTCCGCGGCCTGCGCGGGGGGTTGCTGGGGCACCACAGCGGAACGAGCAGGCACAGGAACGGTGGGCAGCGCCGCAGGCGCGGCGATCGCCGCCGGAGCGGGCCGGGCGAGCCCGCGGTCGGGCAGCGGGGCGGCCAACCCGCTGAGGGTCGCGACGACCAGGCCTGCACAGCCCAGCGCCCCGGCCGACAGCACACCACGAAGAACATAGCCACTCAGCTTGGGCCGCCGCTGGGCCTGGGGAGGCCCCGGAGCAGGCAGCTCGTCCTCGGATTCCCCGGTTCGCGCACCGGCACGCTCGTCTCCACCCATCCACTGGACAACGACCGATCGGGTGAAAAGTTACGGGCAGAGACGCATTGCTCACTGCACCCGCACGCCGACCGCTCAGCGCGGCCAGTGCTCCCGCCACTGCGCCGCAGTGAGAGCAGCCGGATCCAACCCGGCTGAGCGGGCAGCGCGCTCCGCGCAGCGCACCTTGTCGGCGAAGCACCGAGCGGCGGTGCGCGCCGCCATCTCGGGGTCGTCCCCGGCCAGCTTCGCCGCCCCAGCCAGCGCGAACAGCGCTCCGCTGGTACCACCATGGGCCTCGGACAGCAGATCCGATGGCAACCCTACTCGCGCGGTCCGGGACACCAGCTTGGCGACCAGCGCCAGGGCAGGCTGGCCCAGTGCTACCCCGTCAACGCTGGATTCCCGGCTTTTCTCGGCACGCTTGAGCTGCTCCCAGCGGATTTCCTGGTCCGCAGCGGTGTGTACCTGCTCACTGCCGGCGAACACGTGCGGGTGCCGGGCGATCAGCTTGGTCACCAGTTCGGTGGCCACCACGTCGATGTCGAAGTCCTCACCGGTCATCTCCTGTGCGACCCGCGCGTGGAAGAGCACTTGCAGCAGGACGTCGCCGAGTTCCTCGCGCAGCCCGTTGACGTCGCCGTCCTCCAACGCCTGGTACAGCTCGTAGGTCTCCTCGATGAGGTAGGGCATCAGCGAGTTATGGGTCTGCTCGGCGTCCCAGGGGCAGCCTCCCGGAGAGCGCAACCGATCCATCACGGCGACCGCGTCCAGCAGCGCGGCGCCCGGAGGTTGGGGAGTGCGCAACACAATGGCACCATCGGCCACCCAGCGCGCCGCCACACCGGTGGTGGGGTCCAGCGTGAGCAGCAGTCCGCTCACCGCTGGATCGGGGTCGGCGGTCTGGGTTAGCGACCGCGCCCCGTACTGCTCGGCCAGTTCGGCCGGTACGTCGGTGTCCGCCAGCAAGGTGGCCCCCGCACGCAGCACCCGGACCGCAGCGGCGGGCAGTACCGCGCCGAGCCTGCGGGACAGCGCCACGACAGCGCGCTCATCCGGGCCAGGCGTGTGGATCACGCCGGGGGAACGGCGCCCAGCGGCCCGACGAAGCCGCCGATCTCGCTCTCGTCGGGCACTGCCTTGAGGTTCACCTGGTCCCACACGCCGTATCGGGGATTGATTCGCAACCCCAGGTCCTGCGCCACGGGGGCCAGCTGACGTAAGCCGATGGCCTCCAGGAGGGCAGGATCGAGCTGGTCGGGATCCGGCGCCAGATCCGACGGCTCAGCACCGTCGGTGCGGTTCTTGACCACCGTGATCAACCACGGCTGGGTGTCGGCGAGCTGGAACGCCACGACGGTGTCTTTGGGGACGCCGAAGGCCGGGCTGGCGGCGAAGATCGGGTCATCACCGGCCACGACCCGCTCGCTGACGACAGCGTCCCTCTTGGCCTCCACATCGGCCTTGATCAATTCACGCGCCCGCTGTGGCCCGGCAGCGGCGAGGCCCTCGGCGCGTTCTATCGCGTCGGCGCGGGTACCGGCGGTGGTGTAATCGAAAGTCACCGCAGTGCGCAGGACCTTACGGCCGAGTTGGGCCATCAGCAGCTGATCGCGGGCCTGCTCCCGGAATCCTTCGGCATCCCAGATTGTGCCCTTCGAAGCTTCTTCAGGCCCACCCAGATCATAGAGCAGCTTGCTCACCTGCGCTGGGGTGACCGAAAGTCCCTCACGCTCTGCTGCCACCTTGATCAGCTCATGCCGAACGAGCAGCGTGACGATCTGGCGGGACAGGTCGTCGAGCTGACGTCCGGTCACCAGCTCCGCTCGAAGCTGCGCGCCCTCCTTGTCCAACACCGTGCGGAGCTGGTCCTGCACCTGCTCAGTGGAGATCACGGTGTCACCGACGAACGCAGCCGTCCCGGCTTGGGTGACACCCGCTGTACCACAACCACCGATTAGCGCAGCCACGGCAAGAACACCGACGACGGCTCTGCTCGCCACACGGATAACCGTTCGCACACTACCTACCCTTTCATGTGGCTAAGCGATCATGGGTCGCAGGGAGGCGAGCAGCCGCTGCACGCCGTCACCGAGCCGCTGTGAATCGGCCGGGTTCACCGCGAGCCACTCCGGACCACCGGGCGGGCGGCTCAGCGTCACCTGGTAACGCCCGTCCGGGTTGTCACACCAGCGTAGAACCTCCGAACGGCGCACCCGGCCGGAGGGATCGCGCACGGTGGCTACGATCTGACCAGCGCGGAGGTGGGGCTGGTCGAGGATCGCAATCGCGGCGGAGCCGGCGCGTTCGGTACTGGTCCGGGTGGGGGATGAGGCGACCAACACTCCCCGGCCGGGCTCCGCGCGCGGTTGTCGCGGGAGCGTCACCGCGGGACTCCGGCCGGGCGGGTGCGGCGGCAGCTTGCCTACCACCGCCAATGCGAGACCGTCGGCCGGGATGATCTCCAGCAGGGTGGCGCCGGGCTGTTCGGGGTGCTGGAGCGCACAGACCCCTACGGCACCTTTCCGGGCCGCGATCACCCGCACCGCCTCGTCAGTGGTGCTGTCGGGCAGCCACATCGAGGCCACCCAGCAGGCAGGCGAGTGCAGCAGCCACAGCGCCGCCTCCAAATCAGGCTCCACCCGGCCCGCTCGGATCAGTCCGCGTCGGCTGAGCTCGGTGTTCGCCTCGGCTCTCAGGTGAGCGGCCTCGACGTCGGTACGTCCTGCTGAGCGCACCTGGATCGGCGCTGGATAGCCGTCCAAACGTAGCAACGCAGTCAGCATTTCCCACTGCACGGCACTCAACTGCCATCGGCTGAGCGTCACTACCGGCTCACCCGCTTGAAGCCGCTCGTCATCGCAGGCCATCCTCCGTTCACCCGGGGTGACCGTACTACGACGCGCTCCGGCTCGTCAGCCGTTCCGGCCGCCATGCACGTCGACGCCTTGTTGCCCGTCCTCGACGCGGCCCAGCTTGCTGGGTGACCAGTCCAGCTGGGGAGCCGCGGACTCCAGCTCGCGCAGTCTGCACAGCTCCCGGCCGAGTCAGCGGCGCGACAACGTCCCGGTGATGCGCATGTCATTTCCCTCGTCCGCGCCGATCATGGCGGTGAGAAATGCTGAAGTGGTTTCCCACCTTCCGTCCTCCAACGGCGACTTCTCATGAGGAACCTAGGACGGGCAACCCACCGATCGAGGAAGGAATGGCCAGATGACCAGCACGATCGAGGTACCCGAGATCTACTCCTCGCCCGAGGACGCCCACCGGATTCTCACCTACGCGCGCATCTACCCGGTCCCGAACTGGCCTACCTCCGCCGAGGCTCGCCCGAGCCGGTGCTGCCCGACCTGCAGCTGCGCTGTGGTCGCCGAAATCACCGCGCGTGGCTAGTCGTGGTACTCGGGCGGATCCACTCCGATCACCGGTGGGGCCACCTTGCGACCATCGTTGAAGACGTCGTTCATTTCGATCAGGTAAGAGGGACGACGGTGCTCGGTGTCCTCCCCACCCT
>JBOHHD010000688.1:0-3128 GCA_050700515.1 Pseudonocardiaceae bacterium | reverse complement strand
CCGTGGTAGGGATCGACCCAGCGGGATGAATCAAGTACGGGCCGCGTCGCGACGGCGCAGCAGTCAGGAGTGCACATGTTCGAGAGGTTCACCGACCGTGCGAGGCGGGTGGTTGTGCTGGCCCAGGAAGAGGCCAGGATGCTCAACCACAACTACATCGGCACCGAGCACATCCTGCTGGGTCTGATCCACGAGGGTGAAGGCGTCGCCGCCAAGGCCCTCGAGTCGCTGGGCATCGCCCTTGAAGGGGTGCGCCAGCAGGTCGAGGAGATCATCGGCCAGGGCCAGCAGGCGCCCTCGGGCCATATCCCGTTCACCCCACGGGCCAAGAAGGTGCTGGAGCTGTCGCTGCGCGAGGCGCTGCAGCTCGGGCACAACTACATCGGGACTGAGCACATCCTGCTCGGGCTCATCCGTGAGGGCGAGGGCGTGGCCGCGCAGGTGCTGGTCAAGCTCGGTGCCGACCTCAACCGGGTGCGCCAGCAGGTGTTGCAGCTGTTGTCCGGTTACCAGGGCAAGGAGCCTGCGGAAGCCGGCTCGGGGCGTGGTGAGGGCACCCCGTCGTCCTCGTTGGTGCTGGATCAGTTCGGCCGCAACCTCACCGCGAGCGCCCGGGAGGGCAAGCTCGACCCGGTGATCGGGCGCGGCAAGGAGATCGAGCGGGTCATGCAGGTGCTGTCGCGGCGCACCAAGAACAACCCGGTGCTCATCGGTGAGCCCGGCGTCGGCAAGACCGCCGTCGTCGAGGGGCTCGCCCAGAACATCGTCAAGGGCGAGGTGCCCGAGACGCTCAAGGACAAGCAGCTCTACACCCTGGACCTGGGGTCGTTGGTGGCCGGTTCCCGATACCGAGGGGACTTCGAAGAGCGGCTGAAGAAGGTGCTCAAGGAGATCCGTACCCGCGGGGACATCATCCTGTTCATCGACGAGATTCACACTCTGGTCGGGGCAGGTGCCGCGGAGGGCGCGATCGATGCCGCGTCGATCCTCAAGCCGATGCTGGCTCGGGGCGAGCTGCAGACCATCGGTGCGACCACGTTGGACGAGTACCGCAAGCATGTCGAGAAGGATCCCGCGCTGGAGCGCCGTTTCCAGCCGATCCAGGTAGGTGAACCAGGGATCGACCACACCATCGAGATCCTCAAGGGTCTCCGGGACCGGTACGAGGCGCATCACCGGGTGTCGATCACGGACGCTGCATTGGTGGCGGCTGCCACCTTGGCCGACCGCTACATCAACGACCGGTTCCTGCCGGACAAGGCGATCGACTTGATCGATGAGGCCGGTGCGCGGATGCGGATCCGCCGGATGACCGCACCGCCGGATCTGCGGGAGTTCGACGAGAAGATCGCTGATGTGCGGCGGGACAAGGAATCCGCGATCGACGCACAGGACTTCGAGCGGGCCGCCAAGCTGCGTGATTCGGAGAAGCAGCTGCTTGCCAAGAAGTCCGAACGGGAGAAGCAGTGGAAGGCCGGTGACCTGGATGTGGTCGCCGAGGTCGACGATGAGCAGATCGCCGAGGTGCTGGCCAACTGGACCGGTATCCCCGTCTTCAAGCTCACCGAGGAGGAGACCACCCGTCTGCTGCGCATGGAGGACGAGCTACACAAGCGGATCATCGGCCAGCACGAAGCGGTCAAGGCCGTCTCGAAGGCGATGCGCCGTACCCGTGCGGGTCTGAAGGATCCCAAGCGGCCGTCGGGTTCGTTCATCTTCGCTGGACCCTCCGGCGTGGGGAAGACCGAGCTCTCCAAGGCATTGGCCGAATTCCTGTTCGGCGACGACGACGCGCTCATCCAGATCGACATGGGTGAATTCCATGACCGCTACACCGCCTCGCGGCTTTTCGGTGCCCCTCCCGGGTACGTGGGTTACGAGGAGGGTGGCCAGCTGACGGAGAAGGTGCGCCGCAAGCCGTTCTCCGTGGTGCTCTTCGACGAGATCGAGAAAGCGCACCAGGAGGTCTACAACACGCTACTCCAGGTGTTGGAGGATGGGCGGTTGACCGATGGTCAAGGCCGCACCGTGGACTTCAAGAACACAGTGATCATCTTCACCACGAACCTGGGGACTGCGGACATCTCCAAGGCGGTGGGCCTGGGCTTCTCGATGGGTAACGACGGGGCCTCGACCTACGAGCGGATGAAGAACAAGGTCAACGACGAGGTCAAGAAGCACTTCCGGCCGGAGTTCCTCAACCGCATCGACGACACCATCGTGTTCCACCAGCTCAGCGAGGACGAGATCATCAGGATGGTGGATCTGATGATCGCCCGGGTGGAGACCCAGCTGCGGAATAAGGACATGGCCCTCGAACTCACCACGATGGCCAAGAAGCTCCTTGCCAAGCGCGGATTCGACCCCGTGCTGGGTGCCCGCCCGCTGCGGCGGACCATCCAGCGGGAGATCGAGGACCGACTCTCGGAGAAGATCCTGTTCGGCGAGATTGCCGCCGGTCAGATCATCATCGTCGACGTCGAGAACTGGGACGGTGAAGGCTCCACCGAGGACGCCACCTTCACCTTCCGTGGCGAGCCCAAGCCACTACGGGTGCCCGATGCACCTCCCGTGGATCTGGCCGCAGCCGAAGGCGGTGCATCCGCCGAGGGCGGCGTATCCAGCGCCGATTGATCCCATCCTGACGTGTCCGCCCGCAGCGCATGGTGCCTGCTCGTGGGGCACACCGGGCTATCCGGCCGTCCTGGGCCTGCCGTTCTGGCTTGATCATCATGGACGAACGGGCTCGTGCCTGGCCGGCTTGCTTCAGGACGGCTCGGCGGTCTGCACAACCTCGAATTCCAGCAGGTTGGATCCGCTCGCCACCGGCTTCGCGCGTTCCCCGGAGTGCGCCTCCATCGCCGGGCCGTCACGCCACGCCTGGAAGGCCTCTTCCGTCTCCCAGCGTGTATAGACGAAGTATCGGTTCTCGCCAGCCACCGGACGCAGCAGTTCGAAGCCGAGGAAGCCCGGGGCGGAGTCGATGGCCCCATGCCGGGCGGCGAACCGGCGTTCCAGTTCGGGCCCCGCACCTTCCGGGATCTCAATTGCATTGATCTTCACGACAGCCATTCGGTCAGCCTACGACTGACTGGCCACACGGTCACTGCGGCCGCCGTTGCTTACCC
>JBOHHD010000687.1:0-1882 GCA_050700515.1 Pseudonocardiaceae bacterium | reverse complement strand
CCACAGGAACCCTCGACCCGCTCGCTCCAGGAAAACGGCCGCCAGAAGATCAACCAATGAGGCTGCGGATCACCGCGCGCTGCTACTGATGTGGTAACCGAACGGCTACAATTGATTTGACCGCAGCCGTTGTTCCGCATCTAGGGTCAAGGGGGCTGACGTGGCCGAGCGTGGTGCCGTTGTCATCACAGCCGCGCTGATTGCTGCCGCTGCCACGGTCGCCGCGGCCTTGATCGCGCGCTCTGACGGCGAGCCAAGCACTCCACCAGCCACGCCCCCGGCTGTGTCAGGGACGGCCACCCCACCAATTTTGTCGGGATCCGCCGCGCCTGAGCCGTCTACGCCAGAGCCGAGGACCCCGCCGGCTCCACAACCGACGATACCGCCGGCGCAGGCACTGTCCGGAGATCTCGGGGTGAGCCGCCCCATGACCGCGCCAGGTTGTGATGGACGCTTCGTCGTGTTCGTGGGTTCGGCTGTCAATCCGAGCACCTACCGGGTCGAGGTGCAAAGGCTGCTTGACGCTTATCCAGACAGCGAGTACTTGCTTGCCGGCAGTACCTGCTCCTCGCTGCGGTCTCGCGACAGCCTGGGTAACGAGATCTACGGAGTGTATTACGGTCCGTTCACCACCCGGGAGCAGGCGTGCGAAAGCCGAAGTTCGGTGGGTGGAGACAGCTACGTCAAGGTACTTGACACAGTCACTGACTCAAGTGAGGGAATCGACTGCTGATCACGCAGTTGAGCGACAGGGCGCTACAGCTCACCGTCACCAGCAAAGCATCCTCCTGTGCGGGGAAGCCGGGGGGCAAAAGTCTCTGCGACCGCGAGATGCCGTGTAGTCGCGGTGCGCTTATGTGAGGGGCTGGCCGCCGGTGACGCCTAAGACCTCAGCGGTGATGTAGCTGGATTCCTGGGAGGCGAAGAAGACATAGGCGGGAGCGACCTCGGCGGGCTGTCCCGCCCGCTGGAGTGGGGTTCCCTCGCCGTGGGATGCCACCTTGGACTCGGGCATGGTGGCCGGAATGAGCGGTGTCCAGATCGGTCCCGGCGCAACCGCGTTCACTCGGATGCCCTGGTCGGCGAGCATCTTGGCGAGGCCTTTGGTGAAGTTGATGATTCCGGCCTTGGTGGTGGCGTAGTCCAGCAGTTCCGGGGAGGGCTGCGACCCCTGGATTGAGGAGGTGTTGATGATGCTCGCACCCGGCCGCATGTGTGGGATAGCCTTTTTGCACAGCCAGAACATGGCGTACAGGTTGGTCTTGAGGACACGGTCGAACTGCTCGGTGGTGATGTCTTCGATGCCTCCCTTCTGCACCATCTGATAGGCCGCATTGTTGACCAGGATGTCGATGCGCCCGAATTCCTGCACCACCCGGTCGATCAATTGCTGACACTGCTTCTCTTCGACCAGATCACCGGGTACGGTGACGGCGCGACGCCCGGCATCGTGGATGAGCCGCACCGTTTTCTGAGCGTCTTCCTCCTCCGAGGGCAGGTAGGAGATCACCACATCGGCGCCTTCCCGGGCAAAGGCCAGCGCGACGGCCCGGCCGATGCCGGAGTCGCCACCAGTGATCACCGCTGCCCGGTCGGTGAGCCGGTTGCTGCCGCGATAGGAGCCCTCCCCGTGGTCGGGCTGGTCATCCATCGCACCGGTCCGGCCGGGATAGTCGATCTGGTCGCCTTCGGTGTCGGGCTGTGCGTACTGCTGGGTCGGATCCTGACTGGTGTACTGGTCATCGGGCATGGCGCTGCTCTTCCTCTTAGGGTTTCCTCGGCACCGGGGCGACTTAGGGTTCCTCGGCACCGGGGCGACCAGAGTGTATGACGCCGTCGTCGTGAGAGCGGGTTGTGCCGGCCTGAGCGCGGCGACCAGGGC
>JBOHHD010000686.1:0-2015 GCA_050700515.1 Pseudonocardiaceae bacterium | reverse complement strand
GCAGCAGGTGCTGGACATGGGCAAAATCGAGGGCGCCACATTGGCAATCAACCAGATCGACGACCTGCTCGCCTCCTGAGCTGCGTCGCAGCCGGCCGTCTCCGACATCCAGGCGGCCGGCCATGCGATGCTCCCCGTCTCGGGCGATCTCACGGAGGTCTGGGCGCTCAGTACGGGGACGCTGTCGCTGAACATTCGTCTATGCCGCCGAGCGAGCGCGGCCGGCAGTGTCGTGCAGCCGCGTCGCGGTGGTCGACGATTCAGCCGAGCCCGCGGTGGGTGCTCCATAGTTCGCCGGCGCGGCTGGCGGCTTCGGCGACCAGGGAGGCCAGTTCGGGCCGGTCGGGTACGCGAAACGAGACGTAGGTGCCTCGTCCGCCGCCGGTTGGTCGGCCATAGGCCTTCGCCGCGAGGTGGCCGTCCGGGAGAAGCCGGACGTTGAGTGTGGTCAGGGTGAACTGCTCACCGCGCCTGGTGTCCGTCCAGCGAAGAGCCTCGGGAATCGTGACGTTGATTGCCAGAGCACTCACCTCGGGAGCGACTTCGCTGCTCATGCACGCATGGTCGCAGGCAAACAGATCTCCGCTCCTGCCGCCGACCGGGCGTACCTCGCGGGGTGTTGGCGCAGGCAGGAGCTGGGCGAGCAGACGGCGGCAGTGTCCGGCTGACGCTCTACTGTTCGGGGTGTGAGCGCACCGCTCCAGAAATCGTCCTCTGTCGAGCGCGCTGTGAGTAAGGCCTGCTTGAGGGCTCCTTCGATGGTGACCCTGCTGGCCGCGATTCTCAAGAGTCAGGAAAGCCACTGACTGAGCTGGTCCCCCTGGTGCGGGGGCGGATGTGACGGCGTTGAAGATCCCTTGCTACCTGAACGAAACCGCTGCGGGTGCGGACGGTGGTGCGGTTCGCGAGTGGGTGGCGACCCTGGCGGAAGTGGTTGCGGACCTGGCGCAACGCTGGCAGCTGTGGGTCGGGCAGCCGTACGAACCGGGCGGGCGGTGCTCATGGGTCGCACCGGCCCGAACCGTCGCAGGGCAGGATCTGGTGCTCAAGGCGCGAGCACCTCGGCCGCGGTGCTCAGCGGCAGCGCAGCCCGCGACCAGGCCGTCTCCGCCGTGGCGCAGTCATCGACCGCCTGGCGGCTGCGCCGCGATGCCGTGGCGTTCCGGCCGAAGACCTTCACGACCGGCAGGCCGTCGAGGAGCTCGACCACCGCCGCGTTCATCCGGGCCGCCGCGGCGCTGACCGTGGCGATGTAACCCGAGCTGCCCGCCAGGCTCCGGCGCACCAGCACCGCCGCCACCGGAACGACGGCGATCGAGGCCAGCGCCAGCCGCCAGTCGACGATCAACAGCCACCCGGTGACCGCCAGCCAGACCCCCACCGCGGAGATGAACTCGGGGATGGCGTGCGCCAGGAACAGCTCCAGCCGTTCGATGTCGTCGGCGAGAACCTTGGTGACCTCGCCGCTGTGCCTGCGGTCGAAGTAGCCCAGCGGTAGCCGGGCCAGCCGCTGCGCCAGGCTCATCCGCAACTGGCGCAGCACGTTCCCGCCGGCGATGTGCGAGACGAACATCGCCCGCCCCCACAGCACGAACCGGCCGATGGCGGCGCCCGTGGCGATCAGCCCCAGCGTCACCAGGTCGGTCCCGCTACCGGTCACCAACACCTGCACGGCGGCGTAGAGCAAGAAGAACGGCGCCAGCTCCAGGGCCGTTTGAATGCAATAAACAATATCTGGTAACAGGTCAGGGTCCTACCGCGCGCTGCCCTGGTGGGGCGGACCTGCTGTGGATCGCTGAAGCCGGACGAGGCCGTTCCCGGCGACGCGCAGGACGCCACCGTCGCATCTCAGAGGTGCCAAGCATGTCCGGCGGGCTGGTTCTTCGGGGGTGGTCTGTAGCCTGATCGGGTAGTCGTTGTCAAGCTCCGGAGGGTTCCGACGTGCCCGACATGCCTACCGGCCAGCTCATCCGCCTGTATCGGATCGATCGCAAGAAGAACACGGTCAACGTGGC
>JBOHHD010000685.1:0-3240 GCA_050700515.1 Pseudonocardiaceae bacterium | reverse complement strand
CCGCGACCGCGACCTACGGTCTGTTCGGTATCGTGCTCGGCCTGCTGACCTGGATCTATCTCGCGGCTCTTGTCGTGGTGCTCTGTACCGAGATCAACGTGGTACGCGCGAAGAAGTTGTGGCCGCGCAGCCTGTTGACCCCCTTCACCGACAATGTCCAGCTGACCGACGCTGATCGGCGGGCCTACACGTCCTACGTGCGCAGCGAGCGGCACAAGGGATTCCAGCGGGTCGAGGTGAACTTCGACCAACAAGACGCTCAGTAGCCGGTCGCACGGGTACTTCACGGTCAGCTGACGCGGGCGGCGGCTGTGGTGTCGAGTTCAATGCGGATGGCAGTGGGCAAGGACTCCACCCCGAGACTGTCCCGGGCGCGGCTGAGGATCCGGCTGTCGAGGTCGTGATAGACCTCACGGACGTCGGTGCCCTCGGCAAGCCACAGGTTCAGCCGCACGACGGGGGTGTCTCTGGTGCCCACCATGCGGGCGCGGGCACGGCTCACCCCCTCAATGGTCTCGGCGTCAGCTCCCAGCGCATCGGTGATCGCCGAGGAGCTGACCTCGAGCCGGCTTTCGGGGCCGGAGTCCAGCAGGAAGTTGGGACGGCGTTCTGGCTTGAGGGCACGCACGGCCCAGAGCAGCCCCACAACGAGCAAGATCACGCCGACCGCGATGGCGACCGCGCGGGTGAGGGTCTGATTGGCCCGCAGGGTGTCCACCACGATGGGGTCGAGTACCGGGCGGCTGGCACGGTTGACACCGAGCACGCCGGAGCCGACAACCAGGATGGCGGCGCCTGCGGTCAGGCCGAGCAGTCCGATGAGTCCGATCAAGGTTCGCTGGGCGCCGGCGGCACGGGCGGTGGCCTTGCGGGTGGCAGTGGCGGCGGTCATGACAGTTTCTCCGTTCGACTCACAGCCACCGACACCCGTGGGGGTCGGGCCAGCGGCAGGTCGGCCAGCAGGGTGCACACGCTCCGGGCGATGTCAGCCGTGGCGTCGTCGGCGGGCTGGCGACTGGTTGCCCGCACCGTGACCTTGCGGGGGGTGGCGGTGACCGAGGCAGCGGCGACGTGGTCGATGCTCCGGACCCGGTGACCGACCAGCCGGGCCAGCGACCCCGGGGAGGTGGTGATGGTGATCTCTGGTGCGGGGCTGGTCAGGCGCACCTCACGACGACCTGCCGACAGCGCCAGGATCAAAAGCAGCAGGCTGATGGTGACCAGTCCGGCGCCGACGAGGCGGACGGGGACGGCGGTCCAGGTCCACCCCTGCAAGGTCGTCTGCCATGCCGGCCAGGGCAGCAGGAGCGGGACGTCGGCGGGCCGCACCCAGGCCCAGCCGATCTCCAGCGCGACGAAGGCGCCGAGCGCGGCCACCACCAAGGCGAGCAGCGGGGACAGCACACGTAACAGGATTCTCATCGGTGCACTCCGGGGGTGCGGGCGGGAAGGATTGCGGGGCGTTAGCTCAGCCGGGAGCTAGCCCAGCCGGGAGCCGGGCTCGGGGAGCAGGGCGGTGACGGTGACGGCGATCGAGCGGACCTGATAGCCGGTGATCCGCCGCAGCTCGTCACCGACGCGGCCACGCAGCTGTTCCACGGTGGCGCGCACCGGCCCGGGATAGCCCAGTGCCAGCTCCACGTTGAGGTCCACCCGCTGGCCGGTGACCGCGACCCTCACGGTGGCTCCCGCGCTGCCCAGGCCGATCCCGGCCACGGTGCGCGGAGTGGGCAGCGCGCCCGGAGTCCGGTCCGCGACATGGGCGGCGACCTTGCGCAGCACTGAGGGGTCGATCCGCAGCCGGCCCCGCTCCCCCGGGTCGACGACGGGGGGCGGAGCCGGTGAGTCGGGAGGGGTGTCCGCCACGGACGGCGGTTCGGTAGTGGTCGCGGTCATCTGTCCCGACCCTTGCCGCTCAGCACCTGGCTGAGGTCGAGCTCCCCGTCCAGTACCCGACCGACGAACAGGCCGACCGCGCCGAGCACCAGGGCGAGGAGGAAGCCGCCGAAGCCACCGGCCGCGCCGGCCAGGGCCAGGAGGAGCCCGGCGAACAGGCCGATGGTTGTTGCGTTCATCGTGTACACCTTCCGTGCTGGTCCAGGGAATCGAGGTACGGACCGTCAACGATCACATCGTTGACGATCACGTCGATCGATCTGGTCCCGGTGACCGCCCTGATCACCCGGCGTAACTCGGTGGCCAGCTGTGGCAACGGGCTACCGAGACGGGCGATGAGCGAGATCTCCACCGGATCACTGAGCTCTCCGACCCGCACCCCCACCACCCGCCGACCGGGAAGGTAAGAGGCCACGGCTCCGAACGGACCACCGTCCAGATCGACTACCGCGGGGTGGGCGCGGACCACCGCGGCGATGGCTTCGGCGAGCTGACCGGGGTCGGGCTGCCAACCGTCGTCGCGAGTGCTCATTCCACCCGGGCCGGGACCACGGGCGGCGAGCTGTCCTCCTCGTTCTCGATATGGATGTCGTTGACCGCGATGTTGACCTCCACGACCTCCATGCCCGCCATCCGCTCGACCGCGCTGATGACGTTGCGGCGTACGGCCTTGGCGATGTCCACAATGGAGGCGCCGTACTCGACGATCAGGTCCAGATCGATCGCGGCCTGCTTCTCCCCCACCTCGACGGAGACCCCCGAGGTATGCGCCGCGCCGGTGCTGCCCGGGATGCGGTCGCGAATCTCACCGAAGGCGCGGGACAATCCTCCGCCCATCGCGTACACCCCGGAGATCTCCCGGGCGGCGATTCCAGCGATCTTCTGTATCACCGAGGAGGCGATGGTGGTCTTGCCCTGCGAGGTGTCGTCGGCCAGCCGGGCCGAAGGCACTGCCCCGCCGGGACGGACCGGCTCGGTCCGGGCACCAGCCGGCTTGGTCGGGGCGCTGACGGCATCTGTCATGACAGAGCTCTCCTTGCTCGTAAGGGGTGGCTTGCAGAGTCGGTGGCTCAGTCCTTGACGGTCTTCCGGACAGTGTCCTTGACCTTCTCGCCGGTCTGCTTGGCCTCACCCATGACCTGGTCGGTCTTGCCCTCGGCTTCGAGCTGCTCATTGCCGGTGAGCTTGCCGGCAGCCTCCTTGGCCTGGCCCTTCAGCTTCTCCGCCTGGTTAGAGATCTTGTCTCCCATACCCATCAGCGTGACTTCCCTTCGTGCTGGATGCCGGAATGTTCGGCCTTCTGACCGGCCGCCTTCTGACCGGCCACTGTGCGGGGGGCGAAAC
>JBOHHD010000684.1:0-4725 GCA_050700515.1 Pseudonocardiaceae bacterium | reverse complement strand
GTGGCACACCGAGTCACTCGGTGTGCCACGTTGGCCCTGGTCAGAAGGGAGCCGACGCGGGGACTCGAACCCCGAACCTTCCGCTTACAAGGCGGGCGCTCTGCCAGTTGAGCTACGCCGGCGTGTTGGGGGTCATGGTAGGCGCTTCGCTGCCATCAGGAGGCCATGACCAGCCGAAGGTAGCACCGCGCAGCTAGGCTCGATGACGGACCGCTGATGAGGGGGGCCACCGGTGACCGAGGGCAGGTACGTGCCGATGACGGATGCGGAGACTACTGAGGCAGGCTTCGTGGTGGTCGCCAATCGGCTGCCGGTGGACCTGGAACAGCGCCCTGACGGTACCCAGCACTGGAAGTCCAGCCCCGGCGGGCTGGTCACCGCGCTGGAGCCGTTCCTGCGGTCCCGGCGCGGCGCCTGGGTCGGCTGGCCGGGAGTGCCCGACGTCGAGGTGGACGCTTTCAGCGACGGTGAGCTCCTGCTGTACCCGGTGGCTCTGTCCAGCCAAGACGTCGCGAATTATTACGAGGGTTTCTCCAACGCGACCCTGTGGCCGCTCTATCACGACGTGGTGGTTCCCCCGGTCTTCGACCGGACCTGGTGGGAGGCCTACGTCGAGGTCAACGAGCGGTTCGCGGCGGCCACTGCCAAGATCGCGGGCCAGGGCGCGACGGTGTGGGTGCAGGACTACCAGTTGCAGCTGGTACCGCGGCTGCTCCGGGACCGCAGGCCGGACCTGCGGATCGGGTTCTTCTTGCACATCCCGTTTCCCCCGGTGGAGCTGTTCATGCAGCTGCCGTGGCGCACCGAGCTGGTCCATGGCCTGCTCGGCGCCGATCTCGTCGGTTTCCACCTCCCTGGCGGGGCGCAGAATTTCCTGTTCCTGGCGCGGCGGTTGGCGGGTATGTCGGCCTCCAAGAGCGCGGTGGGGATGGGCACCCGGCCCGGCCGTGTCGACGCCGGCGACCGCACCGTCCGGGTCGGCGCATTCCCGATCTCCATCGACTCCGCCACGCTGGATCAACTGGCTCGCAGCAAGGAGGTACGTCGCCGGGCCGTGGAGATCCGCGACGAGCTGGGCAGCCCGGCGACCGTCGTGCTCGGGGTGGATCGGCTGGACTACACCAAGGGCATCGACGTGCGGCTGCACGCGCTGCGCGAGCTCTATGCCGAGGGCCGGATCAGCCCCGAGGACGTGGTCATGGTGCAACTGGCGACTCCATCGCGGGAGCGGGTGGAGCACTACCTGAAGATGCGCAACGATATCGAACAGGCGGTCGGTGGGATCAACGGCGAGTTCGGCCGGGTCGGCCACCCGGCGGTGCATTACGTGCACAAGTCCATCGCCCGCAGCGAGCTGGTCGCGTTCTTCGTCGCTGCCGATGTCATGCTCGTCACACCCGTGCGGGACGGGATGAACCTGGTGGCCAAGGAGTACGTGGCCTGCCGGCACGACTTGGGCGGGGCGCTGGTGCTCTCCGAGTTCGCCGGCGCGGCGGCCGAGCTGACCAGCGCTTTCCTGGTCAACCCGCACGACCTCGACGGCATCAAGAACGTCGTCTACCAGGCGATCACCGTCGACCCCGACGAGGGTCGCTGGCGGATGCGGGCGCTGCGTAGACAGGTGATGAGCCACGATGTGGCACGCTGGGCACGCTTGTTTCTCGCCGCGTTGGGCGAGATCTGAGCTGCGGGACGGTCAGCGCCGCCAGGTTCCGTAGCATCTGCTCACCCTGTCCCGACAACTCGCCGGAGGCAGCAAGATGCCCGCCGACTCACCCTTTCCCGCGGCGGCGGCGACGTGACCGCCGAGGCACTCCCGGTCGAGCTGCGCCGCGCGCTGGTGGCGCTCGCGCGCAGCCCGCGGCTGCTGGTGGCCTCCGACTACGACGGCACGCTGGCCCCGATCGTCGAGGACCCCAACCTGGCCTTTCCCCGGCAGGAGTCGGTGGTCGCGCTGCGGCTGCTGGCCGGGCTGCCGGACACCACCGTCGCGGTGATCTCCGGTCGGGCGCTGCGCGATCTGGCCACGTTGTCCCGGTTGCCGGGCGAGGTGCACCTGGTCGGTAGCCACGGCTCGGAGTTCGACGCCGGATTCCTGCATGCGCTGGCGCCGTCCGCGGTGGCGCTGCGCCAGCGGCTGCATGACGAGCTCGTCCAGCTCACCGCCGGCCGGGACGGGGTGAGCCTGGAGATCAAGCCGGCCAGCGTGGCAGTGCACGTGCGCCGGGCCGCCGCCGACGTTGCCGAGCAGGTGTTGTCCGCGGTGTTGGCCGGCCCCTGCCGATGGGACGGCGTGCAGGTCACCGAGGGCAAGGCGGTGGTCGAACTCGCTGTGGTGCAGACCGACAAGGGGGTCGCGCTGGATCTGTTGCGCCACCAGGTCGGCGCGACCGCCGCGGTCTTCCTCGGCGACGACGTGACCGACGAGAAGGTTTTCGCCCGGCTCGCCGGGCCGGATCTGGGCATCAAGGTCGGTGGGGGGGAGACTCGGGCCGGTTTCCGGGTGGGCTCCACCGATGAGGTCGCCTTCGCGCTGGCCTTTCTCGTCGAGGAGCGCCGCCATTGGCTCTACGGCGAGCTCGCGGTGCCCATCGAGCGGCACAGCATAATCTCCAATGGGCGCACCGTGGCCCTGTTGACCCCCGAGGCCAAGGTCAACTGGATGTGCCACCCCGAGGCGGACTCCGGTGCCGTCTTCGCCGATCTGCTCGGCGGTCCCGCAGCCGGTTACTTCTCGATCAAGCCCGTGCAGAACGGCCTGCCGCTGGGCCAGCGCTACGTGCCCGGCACGATGACCCTGGAGACCCGCTGGTCGCGACTGCTGGTCACCGACTACCTGGTGAATCTCGACGAGGTGGGCCGCAACGATCTGGTCCGGGTCGTCTCCGCGCAGACCCGCGCGGTGGTGGAGTTCGTGCCGCGACCGGAGTTCGGCCAGGTGCCGGTCCGGTTGGAGGCCGAGCCGGACGGGCTGCGCGTGCTGGGCACCCCGGACCCGATGGTGCTGCGCTGTCCGGGCGTGCAGTGGAAGATCGGCACGGATGGCTATTACGCCAGCGCCAGCGCGGTCCTCGAACCCGGTACCTCGGACGTGGTCTTCGAGCTGCGTTGCGGCAGTGACGACCTAGGAGCCTCGTCGGTCACCGAGCTCGAACAGCGCCGCCGCGCCTCGGTGTGGTGGAGCGACTGGCTGGCCGGATTGACCCTACCCGCCGTGCAGCGCGACCTGGTCGCCCGCTCCGCGCTCACGCTGCGTGGGCTGTGCCACAGCGAGTCCGGGGCGATCATGGCCGCGGCGACCACCTCGCTACCCGAGGAGATCGGCGGGGTCCGCAACTGGGACTACCGGTACTGCTGGCTGCGGGACGGCGCCATGTCGGCCCGGGCGCTGGTGTCGCTGGGCTCGCTCGGCGAGGCGGACGGATTTCTCGAGTGGCTGCACCGGGTGCTGGAGCACGTCTCCAACCCTGAACGGCTGCACCCGCTCTACACCATCCGGGGCGCTGCGCTCGGCCCCGAGGCAGTGATCGAAACCCTGCCCGGCTATGCGGGTTCGCGACCGGTGCGGGTGTCCAACGCCGCCACCCAGCAGGTGCAGCTGGACGTCTTCGGCCCGGTCGTGGAGCTGATCGCGGATGTCTCAGCGGCGCGCGGCATGGTCACCGACCGCGACTGGGAACTGGTGACGGCGATGGCCGAGGCGGTGACCCGCCGCTGGCACGAGCCCGACCACGGCATCTGGGAGATCCGCGGCGCGCCCCGCCATCACGTCTACTCCAAGGTGATGTGCTGGCTCACCGTGGACCGCGCGCTGCGCCTGGCCGCCACCCACGGCCGGGAGCCCGATCCCGGCTGGACGCCGCTGCGCGCCGAGATCGCCGACGACGTGCTGGCCAAGGGCTGGAACGACGACGCACAGGCGTTCACCACCGCCTATGACGGCTCGGACCTGGACGCCGCTTCCCTCTACGTCGGGCTCTCCGGGCTGATCGACCCCTCCGATGAGCGGTACGTGGCCACCGTCACCGCGATCGAGGCCGAGCTGCGCAGCGGCTCCACCGTCTACCGCTACAAGCACGGCGACGGCCTGCCCGGCGGCGAGGGCGGCTTCCACCTGTGCGCGACCTGGATGATCGAGGCGTACCTCGCCTGCGGTCGGCGCACCGAGGCCGAGCAGCTCTTCCAGCAACTCGTCGACGTCGCCGGCCCCACCGGCCTGCTTCCCGAGGAGTACGACCCGGTGGCCGAACGCTCCCTGGGCAACCACCCCCAGGCCTACTCCCACCTCGGCCTCATCCGTTGCGCCCAACTCCTGAGTCGGCAAAACCCCTGACGGGCGGGCGCCCACGACCGCTGGTACCTGGCCGACGGCGGCACCCACCTCGCCGACCCTGCAGGATTCACCGACCGCGACCAGACTTGAGAACAGATCGAGCATGTGAACGTCGCTGGCGACGGCGTCGTGCGGCATCTGCTCTGGCATTGCTATCAACACAAGCTCGCGGTTGCCACCTACGAACGGGTGTACTTCACCGCGGAAATACGGCTCCGCCCCTACCAGGGCAATGTCAAGTTCGCTTAGCGTTGAATTGACGCTACTCACGGCCACCGAGGTATCAGGCAAAACCACATCAGCACACCATCACGATCACTGAAAGTACCGATCAGTGACTCAGCACACCACCAAACCAGCCCATGATCGTTGTTTGGGGAGAATGAACCGCG
>JBOHHD010000683.1:0-7676 GCA_050700515.1 Pseudonocardiaceae bacterium | reverse complement strand
CGCGGTTCATTCTCCCCAAACAGCGATCATGGGTTGGTTTGGCGGTGCACTGAGTCACCGATCGGTACTGTTAGTGATCGTTATGGTGTGCTGATGTGTTTTACCTGGTGCTCTGTGGCCGTGAGTTGCATTGATTCGACGCTAAGCGAACTTGACGTTGCCCTGGGTTGTCGGGTCGGTTCCGAGCTTGAGCAGGATCGCCGACCAGACGTCAGCGAGCTGATCCCGCACGGTCTGGTCGGAGATCACCCCGTCGGTTCCGACCAGCTCGGCGCGGACGGGCAGCTGAACACAGGCGGGCTTGATGATGTCGGCGCCGACATAGCCGAGCACCAACTCCAGAGCTGCCGTCGCGCCACCGCCCCGCCCGATCGCGGCCGCGTTGATCCAAGCAACCGGCTTGCCGTAGATCTCACCGCCGCCGACCGTCCAGTCGAGCAGGTTCTTGAAGCTGCCCGGCAGGGTTCCGGCGTATTCCGGAGTGCAGAACAGCACGGCATCAGCCGCGGCGATCTGCTGACGGAGGTCAGCCGCGACGGGAGGCAGGGCTTCCTGCTCATCGTCGGGATTGAAGGCCGGGAGATCGGCCAAGCCCGCGTAGCGGATCGTGGTGACACCGGGGGGAGCGACGGCCTGCGCGGTCCGCAGCACTGCCGTGTTGGTCGAGCCGACGCGGGTACTGCCCGACACCAACAAGATCCGTGCGGATACCGCCATGCGCTGCCTCCTTCGGGCTGGCAAGTCTCCGTTGTGCTGGACAAACAGATATCGATCAATCCTCGGAGGCCCGGCGGCGTCTCCTGATGTCTTCATCGAGCCGACACGCCGCCTCGTGCTGCCCCAGGGCTCGCCGGTCGGCGGCGAGGTTAATGGCCGAGGTCAGAGTGTCGGGGTGATCCTCACCCAGCACCCGACGCCGCCGGGCCAAAGTGTCCTCATCCATCCGACGCGCCAGCTCATACTCTCCCAACCCCGACAGGTTCAGAGCGAGATTGCTGGCCGAGATCAGGGTGTCAAGGTGATCCTCACCCAACATCTCTCGGCGGAGTTCAAGGGCGCGCTCGAAAAGCGGCAGGCTCACCGCTGGCTCACCGCGAGTCTGCAAGTAGGTCGCGGCTCGGTCGAGCAGCCACCCGACGTCCTCGCCGATGCAGGCGGACCGCAGCCGAAGCCATGTCGGAGGCAGCCTCGCGGGTCAACCGGCTGCCCAGGATGGCTTGGACGAGCCGATGGAGTTGCACGCTGCCGGGCTCCACCCGGGCCAACGACCGAGTGCGTACCAGCCGGGTAAGGCGGATGAACGCCAGGGGGTCGGCGGCCACAGCGGCAAGCCCGCCGGGTAGGGCGTCCGCATGGGCGGTGAAGAGAGTGAAGGGGATGGGTTCGGGGGCAAGGTGGGCACATAGGGTGATCAGATCCAGCGCGGCGGGCTCGTCGGCGGCGAGCCGGTCGAACGCCACATGCCAGCTGGCGGCCAGGGAGACCGAATAACCCGCGAGCACGCCGTCCGCCAGAAGTTCGGCGGCCCGGGTGTCCAGCAAGTGCAGGTACTCGTCGGCGGACAGGCCGGTCTCGTCCAGGTAGGCGGCGGCTTGGGCCACCGCCAGCGGCAGGTTGTCCACCGCCTCGGCGATCCTGGCCGCATCGGGCACGGACAGCCGGGGTACGCGCTGCCGCAGCAGGTTGATGGACTCGTCGGGGTGGAACAGATCGACCCGCACAGCAGTGGCCAGCTCACCCCACCGGGGGTTGCGGGAGGTGATGAGCACCTGCCCGGCACCGCCGGGCAGCAACGGCGCCAGGAGCCGCGGGTCCTCGGCGTTGTCGTAGATCAGCAGCCACCGATCCCGGTCCCGCAAGGCGCCGAGCAGCCGGGACACCGCGGACGTGATGGGGTCGGTCTCGGCGGCGAGGTTCAGGGCGCGGGCGAGCTCGGCCAAGCGCTCGGGGATGAGCGTGGGATCTTCCGAGGGCACCCACCACACCACGTCGTAGTCCTCGCCGTGGCGGTGGGCGTACTCGATGGCCACGGCTGTTTTGCCGATCCCGCCCATGCCGTGCAGGGCGTGCGCCACCGTCGCGCCGCCGACCAGCAGCGAACGGCGCAGCTCAGCGAGCAGTTCTTCACGTCCGGTGAACTGGGCGCTGCGGGCGGGCACATTCCAGACCCGCCCGACCGGCGCCCGCTCCGACTCGGCTCGTGGCAGCTCAACGAGGGACTGATACACCACCGTCTCCAGCCGCTCCGGGCTGGTGATCGTCGCCGCTGTCACTCCGGCGTCGTGCAGCCGGGCGCGAAACGCCGCCTGACGCCGCCCGTATTCCAGATCAAGAAACAGCTCGCCGTCACCCGGGGTCTTGTCGTCGAGCAGGAACACCAGGCGCGGCAGGCCCGCCTCACCGGTGGCCTCGAACTCCAGCTCGGTGTAGGACAGCTCCGGGCGGTCGCGCACCGGCGAGCCATACCGGAAACCGACAACGGCGACGTACACATCAGCGGCCCGCACCGCCTTACGGCACACCTCGTTGGGCTGCTCGTCCCGGGCGGCGAAGTACGCCATGTCGGTGACCGCGTCACCGGCCCGCAGCACCGCCCGCTCAGCCGCGTCCACAAAGGACCCACTATGGGAGCGCATCCGTATCCTTGGTGCAGGTGTCCCAAAGAATCTGGGTAGACAGATCGCTTATTGGTTGATACAGCATCTTGTCCCGCATGCGGATCGGACCGGGAAAAGGCGAGGTTCCTTGCCCTATTCCACGCATTCGACAGAACTGTTTAAGCGCACTGCCGACGTTCGCCCAGCAGAACGCAGCGGCCAACCGGAGATCCTCCGAAGAATCAAACGCAATACGGCCACCGTCACGGATCCGGATGATGACCTGAAGAGCTTCGAGGGCTTGAGCTAGGTCCAGCTCTCCTGAGGCTCGGCTCAAGCCGCGTCCACCGACCGCAGCGGCTCAGCGACAATACGGTCGGCGCGCGGCGCGTCGGAACTCACCACAGTGAGGCTGGTTCCCAGGAGTGACTCGGCCTCAAGTTCGAACCGCGCCAGATCAAGGTAAGTCCGACCTGCTTCCACGTCGGCGACTACGATACCAGCGCCGCCATGGCGCAGGTTCGCCAGACCATGGCGGGTACCCAGGTCAACGAGAACCGCCGCGAAGCGATCGAGTAGTTCCTTACTCGTAGGGACAGTCACCTATCCACCGTAGCGCGTAAGGAGATCAGAACGAAGCATCATTGCCGCTCGCGCTCCCTTTCAGCCGCGTGTGACGAGGGTCTCGACCGCACATCGCCCCAGCACCACCAGTCGGTGACCGCATCGCCGGCCCGCAGCACCGCCCGCTCGGCCGCGTCCACGAAGGACCCACCACGGGGCAGTCGGCGCAGCTCTGCTCCTACTATTCTCGGTCCGCTGTGGCAGCCGTTCCGAAGTTCTCTCCCGCGCTGGCGCCGCTGTGGCAGGCGGTGCACGACAGGCTGTCCTCGGGACGGCCGGTGAGCCGGGTCCGGCTCGGTCCGCTCACCGTCGAACAGCGGGAGGCCCTGGCCGATCTGCTCGGCCTGCGGCGACTGCCGGACGAGCGGCCGGTCGTCTCCCTGGCCGCGCTCGACGAGGCGCTGGGCAGCAGTGTCCGGCAGGTGGTCACGCAGCTGGTCGGGCCGGTCGGCGATCGGGCCGCCGATCGGCAGCGAGCGGCCGAGGAACGGGCCGGGATGTGGGACTGGTTCGCGACGCATCCCGTGGTGCGGGCCCAGCCCGCGCTGGTGGACTGGGTGGCCGCGGTGCGGCGAGGTGGGCTGATCGGTGGGTCGGCCGGGCGGACCCGCGACGAGCTCGGCAGGGCACTGCGGGTGCTGGGCGAACTGCCGGCCGCCGGGCTGCCGTTGCCGGTGTTCGCCGACCGTGTCCTGGGCGACCCGCACGCGCTGGATGAGGACACCCGTTGCGCGGGCCTGGTGGCCAGGGCGCTGTCCACGATCTTTGACGTCACCGCGCCGGCGGACGCGCCGGGCCGGCGTGCGCTGTGGGAGCGAGCCGGGGTCGCCGACGACGAGCTGTCCTCGACGGTGCTGGTCGCGGGCCTGCGGCCGGCGGGTGATGATGCGGTCGACCAGATACTGCGGCTGTGCGCGGAGCATGTCCAGGCCGCGGCGCTGACCTTGCGGCAGCTCCGCGGCGGCGCCCTGGCGGACAGCGCGCCGGAGACGGTCTGGGTGGTCGAGAACCCGAGCGTGTTGGCGCTGGCACTGGCCCGGTTCGGGCCGGACTGTCCGCCGATGGCGTGCACGGCCGGCTGGCCGAGCAGCGCGGGCACCCTGTTGCTCCAGCGCCTGGGGTCGGCCGGAGCCACGCTGCGCTATCACGGCGACTTCGACGGCGAGGGGCTGCGCATCGCGGCGAATATCGTGGCCAGGACCGGCGCGCGCCCCTGGCGGATGACCAGTGCCGACTATCTGGCAGCGGTCGGCGACGGCCCACCGGTCGGGCGGGTCACCCCCGTGCCCTGGGACGCCGACCTCGCCGAACACCTGATCAGGGTCGGCACGGCCGTACCCGAGGAGCGGGTGGCGGCCGCGTTGCTCGACGAGATCGCGCGGCGGCGTGGGGACTGATCACGCAGACCGCGCTGCGGAACTGTCGGTGACGTCTCCTACCGTGGTCGGCGACCGACGCTCACCATGCACGGGAGATGGTATGGACCCGATCCGGGTCCCGCCCGAGATGTTCCGCTTCACCAGTGGGGACCGGGCCGGGCTCTACGTGTCGGTGCTGCACGCCTTCAGCGAGGCCAACGAACGCCTGGAAACCACCCTGGGCATCGACGATGTCCGCGCCCGGCTGCGCTCGGTCGGCTGGCTGGACGCGCTGGCGGACGAGGACCTGACCACCGCCCTGGACCAGTTGCGCGCGTGGAATCTGGTCGACGTCATCCAGAACCATTCGGCGAACTACCGCACCGCTGTCGAGTACGAACGGCGCAACCTCCAGTACTCCCTGACCCGGCAGGGGGAAGCCGCGTTCGCCGGTGTGGTGCACGCGATGGGGATGCTGGCCTCGACCGGGGCGTTGCAGACCGCGGTGCTCGACGCGATCACCGACCGGCTCAGTGATCTGGTGCGCGAGCTGGACTCCGGCTCCGACCGGCGGGTGTTCAGCACCCTGACCGAACTGGAGGGCCATCTGGAGGCGCTACGGGGCAACACGAAGCAGTTCAACGGCGAACTCCAGCGGCTGCTGCGCGCCGACGGCGTGGACCTGGCCACCTTCCACGAGGTCAAAGCCTCCACGGTGGCCTACCTGCAGGAATTCCTCACCAACCTGGAGCACCGCACGCACGCCATCGCCACCCGCATCCACCAGGTCGAGGACCACGGCGTCGCGCTGCTGCACCAGCGGGCGCTGCGGGGCGCGGACCTGCCGCAGTTGTCCGGTTCCGATCCCGGGCCGGCCTGGCTGGCCCATCGCCGCGCCCGGTGGGAGGGACTGCGCGCGTGGTTCCTGTCCGCCGGCGCTTCGCCACCCCGCGTCGAACAGCTGCACCTGGTCGCCCGACGAGCGATCATCACGCTGTTGCAGGTGCTCGACCGGATCACCGAATCGCGGCGGCGGGCCAGCAGCGCGGTCGCCGACTTCCGCGAGCTCGCGCGGTGGTTCACCGTCGTCGCGGCGCAGGACGACCTGCACCGGCTGTGGTCGACGGTGTTCGGGCTGAGCCCGGCCCGGCACGCGCATCTGGCCCATCCCGACCCCGAACTGATCAGCTCCTCGTCCTCCTGGCGGGAGGCGCCGCCGGTGGAGGTCTCCGCGCTGCTGCGCTCCTCGGGGCGGACCGAACGGTTCAGCCGGACCGGACGGATCCGCGACGTCCGGGCCGTCAAGGCCGCCAGGGCGACGCAGGCCCTGGCCGAACGCGCCGAGCTGGAGGCGGCCTGGAACATGCTCGACACCGGTGGCACGATCCGGCTGTCCGGGTTCGCGCGGCTGGACCATGGCGTGTTCGAGCGGCTCCTGGACCTGCTGGGCCGGGCCCTCGGTGCCGGTCCGGACCGGGCCGGCACCCGAAGGGCCACCACCTCCGACGGGCGGATCGAAATCATGCTGTGGCCGCCGTCGAACGGCGCGACGGCACGGCTGCGGACCCCACGCGGCGAATTCCACGGTCCGGACTACGAGATCGAGATCAGGGCGGCCGGCGCGCGCCATCCGCGACAGGCCGGTGGAGGCATGGCATGAGCCAACTGGCCAACCAACTGGTGCTCGCCGAACGCGAGGAGGTGGCACGCGGCATCCGGCAACTACTGGCCACCCCGCTGCTGTCCGAACGCACCTCACCGGACACGTTCGACCTGGTGCGGCGGCGGCGAGAGCCGATCCGCACGTGGTTCGACTACTACTGCGGCTGGACACTGACCGTCGAATCGCGGCTGGGCTACGCCCGGCTGGTCAAGGTCCGGGCCGCGACGGACCCCAGCCGGCCGGCCCGGCGCCCGCGGTCCGGACGAGCTCCGTTCGACCGGCGGCGGTACGTGCTGCTGTGTGTCGTGGCGGCGGAGCTGCTCACGGTGCCGGTGACCACCATCGGACTGCTGGCCGACCGGGTCACCCACGCGACGGCCGCCGACGACGTGGTCACCCCGTTCGACACCGCCGGTCGCGGCGAGCGGATGGCGTTCGTGGACGTCCTGAAGACGTTGGAGTCGTTCGGGGCGTTGGACGTGATCGACGGCGCGACCGAGTCGTTCGTCGAGTCCGCCGCCGCCAAGGTGCTCTACCGGGTCGACGCGACGCTGCTGCTGCGACTGCTGGCCGCCCCGGTCGGGCCGTCCCGGCTCACCGTGCCTGCGGAGGAGGTGGCGTTGCGCATCGACGAGCTGCTGAGCGCGGTCACCCGCGAGCGGCGGTACGGGCTGTCGTCGGGACGGCACGAGAACACCGCCGGTGCTTCCGAGGTCCAGCGCAACCTGTGGCTGCGGCATTCGGTCTTCCGCCGGCTGGTGGACGACCCGATGGTCTACTTCGACGACCTGTCCGCCGACGAGCGCGGCTACCTCACCTCACCCACCGGGCGGCAACTGGCGCGCAGGGCGGCCGAGCAGGGTGGCTTCACCCTGGAGGAACGCGCGGAGGGCATGCTGCTCGTCGACGTGGACGGTATCGCCACCGACACCCGGTTCCCGGACGACGCGAGCACCGCCAAGGTCGCCGCACTCCTGCTGCTGGATTCGCTGGACGGCCCGGTCACCACCGAGCAGCTCCGGCTCGCCGCAAGCCGACTGCTCGACCGGTTTCCCCGCTGGGCCAAGAGCTACCGCGGCGAGGACGGCGCCGCTGAGCTGGCCGCCGACGCCCTGGCCGTGCTCACCGCGTTCGGCCTGGTCCGGGTCTGCTCGGGGATGGCCACGCCGCTGCCCGGCGCTGCTCGGTACGCCGTCCGGGCCACCAGGACATCCGACTCGGACAGCAGCGATTCGGCAGGCAGCAGGGGGGTTTCGCCGTGACCGTGACCGAACTGCCGCGCCAGGTCGTCGACGATCGGCCCGGCGCGGCGAGCCGCTGGCTGCCCAGCCGCGCCGGAATCCTCAACGTCTGGCGCTACTACGACGAGGTGTTCTCCTTCCACGAGGGGCGGCTGCTGCTCCGCGGCCCCAACGGCAGTGGCAAGTCCAAGGC